>CAYPHP010000827.1:0-2158 GCA_964410045.1 uncultured Acidobacteriota bacterium
GTAGGGGCTTGGCCCATCCTGCGGTAACGCCTGCACTCGACGCCCAGCGGCGGCTCCAGGTCCGAACGGACTGGAACCGGGCGAAAGGACGCGCCTGGATGATCGTCTTGGCCGTAGTGCTGTCCTTCATCGCCCTGGTTACAACCTTGCGGCGCTTTGAAGACACTGGAGTGCGCTACGGCAAGTTCGCGTTCCTCGCCTTCTTCACTTTCTTTTTCACCTGGATCCTGATCAACTGGCTGCTCTGGCCCTTCCGGCTTAAGCCCAGGCTGATCCCGTATTTCGCGCGAGAGCTCCAACCTTACGGAGGGAAGAGCTCGGCGGCCTTCCAGCGCGGCCGAGGCCTGTACCAGGAGATCGTTCGGCTGGACCGGAAAGCGCAGGCCGCAGGCGTACAACCGCTCTCCGCGTTCGGATTCAACGACGACTACTACCAGCAGGAGGTCCGCTGGCATCCCGCAGCCGAGGGGTTGCGCACCGCCGACGCCCTCTTGACGGGCGCGCAGCATTCACCGCTCGTAACCGATGACCTGAACGCTTTGGTCTGCGCCCTTCAGGTTGCCGTGGAGCAGGACGTCGAGTTCTGCCTAGTCCTGCGGTTGGACGATGAGAACCTCCAGTCGGTGATGATTTGGGAAGTCCGGGCCGGCCGGTTTTGGTGACCGGCTCTTATGCGACAATGGAGGTATGAAGGGACAACCACTGTCACGCCGTACACTGCTATTCACCTCCCTGGCCGGCGTTTGTAGTCTGCGCGCTGCGAAGACCAAGACCGTCAAGATCGTCGAGTTCGATGCCGCAGGCAAGCGCAAGGGGGTCGTGGAGGTCGAGAAGGTCCAGAAGACGGAAGCCGAGTGGAAGGCGCAGTTGACGCCGGAGCAATTCTACGTCACCCGCAAGGCGGGGACCGAGCGGGCCTTCACCGGCAAGTACGCCGCCCATCACGGCGACGGCATCTACTCGTGCATCTGTTGCGGCACAGCGCTCTTCGATTCCAAGACCAAGTTTGAGTCAGGCACTGGGTGGCCGAGCTTTTACGCGCCGATCGCCAAGGAAAACGTGGCCACCGGAGCGGATACCAGCCTGGGAATGGACCGGACCGAGGTGAAGTGCGCACGCTGCGACGCCCACGGCGGGCACGTATTCGACGACGGTCCGCGCCCTACCGGGCTGCGTTATTGCATGAACTCGGCGTCATTGAGTTTCGCGCCGCGGAAGTAAGGCGGGACTTGCCTAACGAACCGGCGTTGCCGCAGGTAGCGGACCCGCTGCCACAAGTCTTCGGCGGCCGGGCTCGACGGTCAGATTCAACCCTTCCAAAGTTCTCGCCCCCAGAAGCATGAGGTCACCTGGTTGGGCGAAGACTACTTCATCAATGGTGAAGTACTTGTCTAGCCGAACGATGGCAAAGCCTACGCTGCGGGTGATGTGCTCGCCGTTGGCCAGAACGAATCCAACATCCTTCTTCTCCTGTTTGATGCCGATTCGGTCCAAGGTCTTCTCGGAGACCCAAGTGAACTCA
This sequence comes from uncultured Acidobacteriota bacterium, assembly GCA_964410045.1. Taxonomy (GTDB): domain Bacteria; phylum Acidobacteriota; class Terriglobia; order JAJPHL01; family JAJPHL01; genus CAYPHP01. The sequence goes on from CAYPHP010000827.1 coordinate 1,523, forward strand.
CTCCCCGTATCGACAAGGAGCTTGTCCAGGACCGCATACCGGCTCCTGTTGGTGGGATTCTCGATCTTGCACTTGATGTGGAACGTCCCCAACTGGATTATTCCTCTCATTGAATTAGAACACACGGCTCCGGCGGAAACAAGGAAGGCGCTCGGAGTGTCGACCGCGGGCCTACCGCGGCTTCAGGATCAGCTTCTGTACGCGCCAGTTCAGCAACTCGGCCACGTAGATCACGTTCTCCGACGGGCAGGCGATCTCGTGGACCCACCCGAACTGCTTCAACTGACGGCCGGTGCGTCCGAGCATGCCCAGCAACTTGCCGTCGAGCGATAGCTTGTAGACACGGCCTGGGAAACCATCCGCGGCATAAAGGTACTGCGTTGCGCCAGGCGTGATGCAGATGGCCCAGGGTGCTCCTGGCGCCATCGTCCCGACCGCCTCCGCACTCGGGCGCGGTCCCATCCAGGGCTGGGCATCGGCAGGAGCGGGTACGTCGATCTTCATTTCCCGCTGGAAGTTGCCGTCGGGATCGAAGACCTGAATCCGCCGGTTGCCGCGGTCGGCCACATAGATGTTTCCCTGTGCGTCGGCGGCGATGCTATGCGGGGTGTTGAACTCGCCGGGCTTCGATCCCGG
>CAYPHP010000828.1:0-1272 GCA_964410045.1 uncultured Acidobacteriota bacterium
GGCGTGCTGCGCGACGTGCTGTGCAACGAGATCCCGATGATCCTGCGCAAGGGAAACATCTACGCCACGGCGGCGATCGCCGGCTGCACGCTGCTGGTGGTGCTGCTCCACTTCGGCGTGGCGACACCCGTCGCCGCGGGCCTGGGAATGTTTCTGGTGGCCGCCCTGCGCATCGCAGCCATCGTGTTCGGGCTGTCGCTTCCGGTATTCAGCCTGCCGGAGGATCGCGCGCCCTGACGCGAAGACGGCGCGCCGATCGCGCGGCGGACCTCTTCTCCTCCGTGTTCGGCCGGCAGACACTCGTATTTCCGGTGTTTCCCATCGCCACCGCATGACGCCGGCCGGTATCGGGCTCGCCCGCGCCAATACCGGCCGCGGCCCTTCGGCATCCATCACGCGATCACGGGTATGCTCGGCCGCGAATCCCCGGATCCTGCTGGAGCTTCTGCACGTGACCTTCTGGCGCCGTCTCGCGGTGGTTTTCCTGCTGGCGTCGATGCCGGTCCACGCGGCGATCATTCCGCGCCTGGTCGGCCACTGGCTCGGCGCCTACCGTGGGCAGCCAATCGATCTGCAGATGAACGCGGACGGCACGGGCAGCTACCAGAACCAGCCGATGAAGTGGCAGGTGCGGTACGGCCAGCTCCACATCGATCGGGAGGGCGAGGTCGAGGTCTTCGCGATGAAGGCCGATGCCGAAACGCTGGTGATGGCCGGAGGCGCAATGGCGACCTTGCTCGTACTGGTCCGGGTGTCGGAGCCGCTATCGCCGGAAGCCGAGGCCGCCATGGAAGCCGCGGAGTGATCCGCTTCCGCGCCGCGCGCGGCCAGGACTCGCTGCTTTCAACGCCATTTCACGTCAAATGAAAAGCTGATGCGCGTTCATTTGCGTGGACGCTCAATCAGCAGACCTGGGCGCGGCACCTCGTAAAGCCGCTTGCCTGGAGTCGTCTCCGGAGATGTCCCGGCAGATCGTCTCTACACTTCGTTCGGCAGATAGAGCAAGGGCACATTGTGCCTGCGTGCGAGGTTCTTGCAGGCCTTGTGACGCTCCTCTGCATTGTAGGGAGCGCCTGCGATTTCCCCGTTCTTCTTGATCGCGATGAACAAGCCGTTGAGCTTCAGAGACCCGGTCTGGCCATGTGGCAGCGGTACGCCGGCCTTGCCGCAGATGAGTAGCTCGTTGTACTTCGACTTCACGCCGATGCTCGGCCTCTGCAATGAAGGATCCTGCTTGGCCAGCACACTCGCCGGGGACAGGAGCTGGCCCGA
>CAYPHP010000828.1:1282-2143 GCA_964410045.1 uncultured Acidobacteriota bacterium
GCAACCACGCTTTTCGGGTACAGCGCGCGCAGGTCCGTGATCTCTTCGGCGAACGTTTGCTTTACGTAGGTAGGGCCGTGTGCGGAATTTTCGCGTAACACCGACATCAAGTCGGCCTGGTACGTGACGAGGACATTGTTGGCGGGAACTTTGAAGATCAGGCCTTGAGGAAAGTAGGTGAAGGGCTTCCGGTTGTTGAGCAGACTGAAGCTCGACGCCGAATACTGGGATAGCTCTGCAATGGGATTGGCGAAAACCGGCGAGGGCTTTTCCGGGAACTCGTTGGTATGGACGATGAAGGTATAACTGGGACCGCCTTGCCGACCCAGCTCTGCTTGATCCGCAGCTCGTTGAGCATGATCGGATCGGTGAAATTGCCAGGCGACCACAATCCTCGCATCGGATCGTTCTGGAGAATCGGGAACTGTCCGATGAAGGCCCGTTTCAACGCATCGAGCGCCAGGGACTCATACTGCTTTTTTACCGCTGGCAATCGGGTGGCCGCCTCGTTGCGCATCAGCACGTGAGCACACATCACCGCGCGCAACGCCATGCGTTGCTGCTTGTTCGCTTCGGAGTGCACCAGGTACGCGCCCAGTCCAAGGCCTTTTTCAATGGCGTCCTTGTCGGTGCGAACGGCGAATTTATCGGTCAATAGCTTCCCGTAGTTCGTCCCCGCGCTCCGCGGGTTTCCATAGAACCACGGCTCCACGAGAGAGGAGATCACGCTATCGAAATGAGGATGAGGCAAGACACCGCTCCTGGCGAACGAAAGACTCCGATCCAACGTCTGGAGACTGCCGCCTTACTTTGACGGATTTTCAGGCTTTCGTGCCACATTAAAAAAATTAACGTTCGGAC
>CAYPHP010000829.1:0-2141 GCA_964410045.1 uncultured Acidobacteriota bacterium
CGCCGCGGTCCGCCCGCGTTCATTGCGCGGCCGCGCCAGCATTGAAGGCCGCGGCCTGGTAGCCGCTCCCGGCTTCATCGATCTCCATTCCCACGGGCAGGACGAAGAGAACTATCGCTACAAGGCGATGGACGGCGTCACCACCGCGCTGGAGATGGAGGTAGGTGTGGCCGACATCGACGAGTTTTACCGCGTGCGCGAAGAGAAATCGATGGTGAATTTCGGCGCCACCGTCGGCCACATCCCGGTGCGCATGCGAGTGATGCGCGATCCCGGTGTTTTTCTGCCTACCGGAGCGGCGGCCAACAAGGCGGCCTCGGCCGCCGAACTCGAAGCCATCCGCGGGCGCTTGCAGCGCGGCCTGCAACGCGGCGCTCTCGGCGTGGGCTTCGGGATCGGCTACACTCCCGCGGCCACTTACTGGGAGATCCTCGAGGCCTTCCGGCTGGCCGCCACGGAGAAAGCCGCCTGCTTTGTGCATCTCCGGGCCTTTGGACCGGTGGAACCCGGCGGCGTTGCCGCGCTGAGCGAAGCGATTGCTGCCGCCTCCATCAGCGGAGCTTCCCTGCATGTGGTCCACCTGAACAGCATGGGCCTGCGGGTGGGCGATCAACTGTTGCGGATGGTGAAGGAAGCTCAGGGGGCTCGGCTCGACTTGACCACCGAGGCTTATCCTTATACCGCTTCTCAAACCGACATCTCGTCGGCGCTGTATGCGGAAGGATGGCAGGAGCGCATGGGGATCACGTTCGGCGATCTCCAGTGGGCCCTCACCGGCGAGCGCTTGACCGGCGCTTTGTTCGCCCGCTACCGGCAGCAGGGCGGCATGGTGATCGCGCACTCGATGCCCGAAGAAATGATCCGGATGATGGTGGCGGATCCTATCGTGATGATCGCCAGCGACGGGGCTTTAAGCCAGGGGAAGGGTCATCCGCGAGGAGCCGGAACGTTTGCCCGCGTGCTGGGCCGCTACGTGCGCGAGCAGAGGGCGCTCACCTTGATGCAGGCCATCGCCAAGATGAGCCTGATGCCCGCGCAGCGCCTGGAAGCGCGGGTTCCGGAGATGAAGAAGAAGGGGCGCATCGCCGTGGGCGCCGACGCCGACCTGGTGCTGTTCGACCCTGACAAGGTCATCGACCGGGCCACGTTCGACAACCCCGCCCAGTATTCCGAGGGGATCCGGCACGTGCTCGTGGGCGGCGTCGCCGTGGTCGCGGACGGCAAGCTGCAACTGCAGGCCAATCCCGGCAAGCCGGTTCGGGCGGCTACTTCAACGACTTCAGGTACGCGATGATCGCTTCAGCGTCTTCCTTCTTCATCTTGTAGGTCGGCATCGGCGGTCCCGCCTTCTGGTTGCGCGGAGTCAAGCCTTCGGTGAGGAACTTCAGCAAACCGGCCTCGCCCCACGTCTTCCAGAGCTTGCTCGACGGCGTGAGATCCTGCGCTTCTTTGTGCCACCTGGGAATGGGCGTGATCGGCTGGAGGTTCAGCACGGCGCCTTTCATCCAGCGCGTCCTGTCGAGTTCGCCGTTCTCGTCCAGCGGCGTGTGGCAGTCCTGGCACTTGCCGACTTCTTCGGCCAGGTAGCGCCCGCGCTCCAGTAAGTCAGCGGATGGAGCCGCCTGTGCGCCTGCGCCAAGGGTCACCGCCACCAGGAACAACAATGCCGTTTGTTTCATTCCCCCTCCTACGTCCTGCCTTGAATCAATGGGACAGCATATTCCGTCGAGCGTCGACGTGGCAAGTCTCGGAGTCCTTCAGTCACTCAGTCTGTCAGTCGCTCAGGATTCAAGCCCGGTCGATAACTGCTCTTCAGCTGAGATCTGAAGGCTGAGAGCTTCCTACCGGCCGGCGGAGCGACGGAACCCCGCCACCCCGCTGCTATAATCCCGAAGTCATGCCGGCCCTGAGCGAGTCACCACCCGAGGCGGTGCTGCAGAAGTACGAGCCGGTCATCGGTTTGGAAGTGCACGTCCAGTTGTCGACCAGAACCAAGATCTTCTGCGGATGCAGCACGCGTTTCGGCGCCCCTCCGAACAGCAACACCTGTCCCGTGTGCCTGGGACTTCCGGGAGCGCTGCCGGTGCTCAACCGTCAGGCGGTGCTGCTCGGCGTGAAGGCCGCCCTGGGACTCAACTGCC
>CAYPHP010000830.1:0-2139 GCA_964410045.1 uncultured Acidobacteriota bacterium
GTCGGTCTGGATCACATCGTCCAGTTCACTGCCGGAACGGTCGCGCAGGGTCCGTCCAAGCGAGCTGACCACTCCCGTGGTCAGAGTGTTTTGAAACTGTCCGAAGGGGTTGCAGATCGCCAGGACCTTCTGGCCCACCTGGATCCCCGTGGAATCGCCCAGCTTGAGGAACGGGAGCTTGCGTCCGGCGTTGATCTTGAGCACGGCCAGGTCGCTGCGCGGATCAGCACCCACGATCGTGGCCCGGTAGCGCTGCTTGTCGTTACCGACCGCCACCTGCACTTGGCGCGCCCCGGTGATGACGTGGTTGTTGGTGATGACGTGGCCCTGATCGTCGATCAGGAATCCGGACCCCGCGCCTTCCGAGGGCACCGCGTTCATGAAAAAGTCGTACGAGAGCGTCACGGTGGTGATGTTGACCACCGCCGGGCTGGCTTGCTTGTACACCTGGATGTTGTTCTGCTCGTCGCTGGCCCCGGCGGACTGCGCCAGCGCGACCGGCGGGGCTTCCCGCTCCGCCTCCCACGGCAGACGTTCCCCGTTGTACGGACGGCGAACCGGCGAGAAGTAGTACACGCCCGCGAGTAACGCGGCGGCTAGAACAATGTGTCGAAGTCTCATACTTGTTTGCTCAATGTCTGAAAGAGTTCCCGCGCCTGCCGGCGGGTTTCTTCCAGAGAGCCGGAAGAGTCCAGCACGAAGTCGGCGCGGCTGAGTTTCTGTTCGCGGGGCAGTTGCGCGGCGATTCGCCGCCGAGCCTCGTCCTCACTGCCCAGCCCTTTGCCCACGAAGCGGGCCACCTGCTGACCCGGATCGCAGTCCACCACCACAATCTTATCGAACCGCCGATCCATCCCGGCCTCCAGGATCAGCGCGGCATCCACCACCAGGATACCGCGAGGCTGGCGGCGGCGGAAGTCGAGACCGTGCTCTTCCACTTGGGCGATGATCGCGGGGTGCACCAGCGCGTTCAGACGGGCCAGTTCTTGGGGTTGCTGGAAAACCCGCTGGGCCAGGAGCGGACGCTGGATCTTCCCGTCGCGATCCAGCAAGTCCGTCCCAAAGGCCTCCACGACGCCCTGGTATGCCGGTCCTCCCGGCTCGATCGCCAGATGGCCGAGGCGGTCGGCATCCAGCACTTCACAGCCTTGTTCCCGCAGGACCTCGGCCACCGTGCTCTTTCCGCACGCCAAGCCTCCCGTCAGCCCCACCTTGAGCATCAGGCCACCACGACGGGGGCTCCCCGTCGCAAGCGGAAAGCCTTCAGCGTGTTGGCCATGAGCATGGCGATGGTCAGGGGTCCCACGCCGCCCGGCACCGGGGTGATCGCCCCGGCCACTTCCTGGGCCGACGGGAAATGCACGTCGCCGGTCCAGCGAGATCCGTTCGGAGCGGATGGATCCGCCACTTTGTTCGAACCCACGTCGATCACTGTGGCCCCGGGCTTGATGTAGTCCGCGGTGATCATTTCGGCTTTGCCGATGGCCGCCACCAGGATGTCGGCCTCCCGGCAGACTCCCGGCAGGTCCTGGGTCCGCGAGTGGCAGATGGTCACCGTGGCGTGCTCGTGCAGCAAGAGCATCGCGCAAGGCTTTCCCACGATGTCGCTACGCCCGACCACTACGGCGCGCGCGCCTTTGATCGGGATCTGGTAACGCCTGAGCATTTCCATAATGCCGGCCGGCGTGCATGAGCGCAGTCCAGGACGCTGCGTCACCAGGTTGCCGACACTTACCGGATGAAAGCCGTCGACGTCCTTGGCCGGATCTACGGCCAACAACACGCGCTGAGCGTCGATCTGTGAGGGTAGCGGCAGCTGCACCAGGATTCCGTCTACGTCGTCGCGGGCGTTGAGTTCTTTGACGATGCCCAGCAACTCGGCGGTACTGATGCTCGCCGGCGGCGTGATCTTCTCACTCCGAATCCCCAGCGTCTCGCAGGCCTTCACCTTGTTGCGAACGTACTGCTCCGAGGCTGGGTCGTTGCCCACAAGGACCACAGTCAGGCCCGGTTGAACTCCCGAACCGCGCAGTTCGGCGGTTTCCCGGGCAACTTCCTGCTTGATCTGTTCGGCAATGGATTTTCCGTCTAGTATGCGTGCAGACAATGGCGTATCTCCCGAGAGCATGTTAGCACGGG
>CAYPHP010000831.1:0-2134 GCA_964410045.1 uncultured Acidobacteriota bacterium
CCTGGCGTTCCACTTCCTAGGCTGCGCTCTGCGCTACCATAGGGAAACCAATGGATCGTTTCCCGTCCACACGGCATTCGGCGGTTCGCGCGGTCGGCAGCGCCGACCGCGCGGTGCGGCAGCGCGCCTTGGACACGCTGGCCGCAGCCTATTGGAAGCCGGTGGTGGCTTACATCCAAATGAAATGGCGCAGCGAGCAAGACAACGCCGAAGACCTGGCCCAGGGTTTCTTTGCCGCGACTTTGGAGAAAGACTACTTCGCCGGATACGATCCGAACAAAGCCCGCTTCCGCACCTGGCTGCGGGTTTGCCTGGATGGCTACGTGTCCAATCAGAGGAAGGCTGCCGCGCGGCTGAAGCGCGGTGGGGGCCTGGCAGCCGTCGAACTCGATGAATCGGTCCCCGATCAGAAGAGTCTGGAGGAGGCCTTCCAGCAGGAGTGGGTCCGCAGCATGTTCAGCCTGGCCGTGGAGGAATTGAAGGCGCTGTGTGAGGAACGCGGCAAGCAGATCCATTTCCGTCTTTTCTCCCGCTACGACCTGGAGGAAGGCGGCCGCGCGCCGGACATCGGATATCAGCAACTGGCGGTGGAGTTCTCACTTCCCGTCACCCAGGTGACCAACTACCTGGCCTGGGCTCGACGCGAGTTCCGGCGCATCGTCATGGACCAGCTCCGGGAGATCACCGGCAGCGACGAAGAGTTCCGCCAGGAGGCGCGCCTCCTTCTGGGTGTGGAACTGAAATGAGCGGCATCCCAGATCCCGCCGTGACGCGCCTACGTCGCGTGCTTGACGAGCCCGACCTGAGTGGGACGCGCTACCAACTACTCGAAGAACTGGGGCGCGGCGGCATGGGCACGGTCTACGCAGCGGAAGATCGCGAACTCGGCCGCCGCGTGGCGCTCAAGATCCTGCCGCCGTGGGATGCAGGCGCAGCTTCCGATGCGGCCGCGCGCCTGCTGCAGGAAGCCCGCATTCTGGCCCAGCTCGAGCACCCCGGCATCGTGCCCATCCACGACGCGGGCGAGTTGCCCGATGGCCGCATGTTCTACGCCATGAAGCGCGTCGAGGGTCGCCGCCTGGATCAGGTTCGCGAGGGTGCTTCGCGCTTCGATCTTCTGCGACTCTTCCTGAAAGTTTGCGATCCGGTGGCCTTCGCGCATTCCCGCCAGATCATCCATCGCGATCTGAAGCCGGAAAACGTGATGGTCGGAGAGTTCGGTGAGGTGCTGGTGCTGGACTGGGGCATTGCCCAAGTGCAAGATGCACAGAATGGAAAAGGGACGGTGGCGGGGACGCCCGGATACATGGCCCCGGAACAGTCCGCCGCCAAAGATGTGGATGAACGCACCGATGTCTATGGGCTAGGCGGAATCCTCTACCACCTTTTGGTTGGACGTGCGCCGGGCGCCGAGCCGGTGCCGCCCCGCCGCCTGGATCGGGCGATCGCCAAGCCGCTGGACGCCATCTGCATGAAGGCTTTGGCCCGTGATCCGGCTGCCCGCTATGCCACAGTTGGCGAGTTGCAGTCCGACGTCGCCCGCTTTCTCGACGGCGCGGCCGTCACCGCTTATCGGGAGACCCCGCTCGAAGTCGCCGCGCGCTGGGCCACCCGCAACCGGACCTTGGTTCTCCTGGTGGTGGCCTATCTGATCATGCGCGCCATCCTGCTATTCTTCCTGGGGCGCTAAACGGAATAAGCGGTCTGGTTAATAGATCTTTGAAAGGAGTAGTGAATGAACAAACCGTTGTTGGGACTGATCTTGGGTGGAGTCTTGGGAGTGTTTGACGGGCTGACGGCGTGGTTCACGCCCGAAGTACGTGCCGAGCTCGTCGGAATCGTCATCGGCTCGACCGTGAAAGGACTGGTCGCCGGTCTGCTCATCGGCTTCTTCTCCCGCAAAGTGAATAACGTCGTCTTGGGGACGCTGTTTGGGCTGGCTGTGGGCGCCTTCTTCGCGTTCCTGATCGCGTATATGCAAGGCAAGTACTACTTTGAAATCATGCTCCCGGGCAGCATCCTGGGCCTGGTGGTCGGGTTGGCCACGCAGAAGTTTCCGAAACCAACTCTCGCGTAGGGAGCAGCGACTCATGCCACGACCGATCCATTTGGAAATCCCGGCGGACAATCCCGA
>CAYPHP010000832.1:0-2134 GCA_964410045.1 uncultured Acidobacteriota bacterium
TTGCCGTAGTAGGCCACGCCCATCTGGTCGGTTTCCGCGTAGCGGACACGAACTCGGGCGTCAACGGTCAACGTCGATTTCCATGCGCAGCAGGCAGGCGCTGTAGGTCTTGCCTTGGGCGTCGGTCTTCAGTGAGACAGTGCCGCCGCCGTCGAGGCTGTGGTGAAGAAGGAAATTAAGGGCGCCGAGATTGGGGATCTCGAAGCGTTCTACCTTGCCGAGGCAGATCTCCCCGAAATGCGCTTTCACCCGCTCGGCAGTGACCTGCTTCACAAGGATCGGATAATACTCCGGCTTGCGCGCGATCAGGCCGACGTTGGCAGTGTCGCCCTTGTCGCCCGAGCGCGCATGCGCGATCTCCAGCAGCTTGATCTTCATACTTCCTCTACCGTAACCACCGGTTGAACGGCAGTCTTGGGAATCAATGCCGGCCAGTAGGCGACCATCTCCTCGACTTTGGGCCGCCCGCTGCCGAAGCCGGTAACTGTCGGCGGGCCATTGAGCGCCAGCGGCGCGATTTCCTTGGTGAAGCGCTCGATGGCGGCCTTGTCCGGTCCGCGCACGCCCACACGCATCGCGACTTCCGGCAGATCGGGCGATGGCTCGCCAGCGGCGGAACCGTGGCAGGCGTTCGCTCCGACAAACTCCGTCAGCACTTTCTCGAAGCGCAGACCCAGCCGGTCCAGGCGCTCGCGCAAAATGCGGTCCGCGGCCTGCGCCTTGCGATAGGCGTTCGGCCATGCGTAGACCAAGCTGCCGACCGCTTTGTATCCCGCGAAATAGCTGATCGACACTTTGTAGAAAGCAGTCGCGGGGCGGCCCTTGATTCCGGTGTAGCGCACGCGGTCCGGCCCATCCTGCGCGAGCTGAATCGTCGTGAAGTCGGCGACGCAGTCGGGCGTGATGTATTCGCGCGGATCGCCCATCTCGTAGACCAACTGCTCTTTCACCGACGCCACCGTGATGCGCCCGCCGGTTCCTTTGTGCTTGGTGATCACGAACGATCCGTCGGGCTCGGCCTCGATGATGGGATAACCGATATCGCCGAGGTTCGGGATCGTATCCCAGTCGATCAGGCAGTTGCCGCCGGTACACTGCGCGCCGCACTCGACCGTATGCCCGGCGATGGTGCCGGCGGACAAGCGGTCCCAATCGTCTTCCTTCCATCCGAACTCGTGGATCATCGGAGCCAACGCGATTCCAGTGTCGGTGCAGCGCCCGGTGATCACGATCTGCGCGCCCTGCGCGAGGGCCGCAACCACGGGCTGCGCGCCGAAGTAGACGTTGGCGCTCTGGACCTTGGAGCGCACCGTGCCGAGCGGCTCGCCGGTGTCCAGGTTCTTCATTTCCAGACCCTGGGCGATGAAGGTGTCGAGGCGGTCCATGATGTCGTCGCCGGCCACCACGCCGATCTTCAGGCCTTTGGGCGCGAAAGCTTTCACCGCATCGCGGCAAGCGTGGGGGTTGACGCCGCCGGCGTTGGCGATCACTTTGATGCCCTTTCCGGAAATCTCCGGCATGGCCCGCTTGACCATGTCCACGAAGTCGCGCGCGTATCCGGCGCGCGGATCGCGCGCCCGCTGCTTCTGCAGGATGGACATGGTGACTTCGGCAAGATAGTCGAGGGTCAGGTAGTCGATGGGCCCGCGGCGCACCTGCTCGATGGGCGCTTCCAGCGAGTCTCCCCAGAATCCTTGGCCGTTGGCTATGCGGATCATGCGGAGGCCCTAACCGCAGATTTCTCAGATTTCGCAGATTTGACGAAACGCTTGTACTCGAGCGAGGTGGCACCGAAGTTGAGCAGCAGCCCGACATTGAGACCGGTCGCCTTGAGGTAGTTCAGGATCTGCGCATACTCGATTTCACCCAGCCGTTTGACGGCTTTGAGCTCGACGATTACTTCGCCGTAGCAAACGAAGTCAGCGCGGTACGTTGTATTGAGCTTGCCGCCTCTGTATATGACCGGCACTTCGACCTCGCGTTCAAAGGGCACGCCATGCAACGCAAGCTCAACCGCCAGGGCTTCTTGATAGACGGCTTCCAGGAACCCGCACCCAAGCCGCCCGTGAACTTCCATCGCAGCTCCAATGATTGCGTACGTGCGCGGGTCCCGAATCTGCGTAATCTGCGTAAT
>CAYPHP010000833.1:0-2133 GCA_964410045.1 uncultured Acidobacteriota bacterium
TGTAACGGGAGCGCGATCAGGTTGCCGAAGCCGCCCTTGGGCATCGAGTCCTGATTGGGGAACAGCCGGTCGTAAGAGGACAGCCGCAGTTGCCGAGTACGCGCACAGGTGTGGCTGATGAGAGCCGTGCCCAGGCGGCGAGCGTCGCGCGCCGCGATCGCGGAGGCGAAGAAGATCCAGGCGTGCGCGCCCTTGCCGGAACGAGAAATCTCCAGCGCAGCGGGAACGCCGAGGTCGCGGCAGGCCGACATGAATCCTTGCGCATCCTCGCGCCAGTCCGCCTCGTCGAAATCCACCGCAAGGAAATAGCAGGAGTCGTCCTGCAGGAGCGGGTAGATGCCGACGGTGATCTTTCCAGCGAGGTGCTCGTGAATGGCCTTGTCCGTAACCGGCAGGAATTTCCGGTGCGGGCAGTCGGCGCACTTGATGCGCGGCTTCTCACAGATGCCGGCCTCCCATTCATTGGCGCAAGCCGGTGCGTATCCAGTTTTCCCGGAGGACTTGCCCTCCCAGCGCAATGCATAGACATCGGGCCGGCCGCGAAACAGGCGGCGGAACAGCGCGACCTTCTCTTCGGTCGACAGGCGAGATTGCGGCGCTGGTGGAGTGGGCCAGGGAGGTTCGCGCCAGGCGATGCCGTAGCGTTCGAGGAGCCCAACGAGACGAGTGTTCTCGGCGCGGAGCCGCGCCAGCTCATCAGCGACAAGTGGCTGAATGGGGGTCACAGATCAATCGGCAATCTCGTAGGACGTGCTGCGCCCGCCCGCCGGCGATTTGCGCAGCACACCACGCGCGACCAGATCGTTGATGTCGCGCAGCGCGGTGTCCGGCGAGCACTTGCCGATGGCTGCCCATTTGCTGCTGGTCAGCTTGCCTTCGAAGCCGTCAAGCAGCCGGTTGGACAATTGGATCTGCCGCTCGTTCATCGGCACGCCAGCCCAGCGTTGCCAGAAGCGCGCCTTGGACAGCACCGCGTCCAAGGTAGTCTGCGCTTGCTGTAACGCACGATGCAGAGTGTCCAGGAACCACACCAGCCAGGCGGTGACATCCATCGTGCCCTTCTGGGTGTGCTCCAGTATTTCGTAGTAGTCCTTGCGCTCGCGTTGGATCTGCGCCGAAAGACTGTAGAAGCGCTGTGGGCTGCCGTCCGCCCTGGCCAGGCACAGATCGCCCACGGCACGCGCGATGCGTCCGTTGCCGTCGTCGAAGGGATGCAGAGTGACGAACCACAGGTGTGCCAGGCCTGCCCTGATCAGTGGTGGCTCCGTCGGTTCCCCATTGATCCAGTCGAGGAAGCGCCTCGTCTCTGCTTCCAAATGCTCGGCCGGTGGCGCTTCGAAATGGACGCGATGACGACCGATCGGGCCGGACACCACCTGCATCGGTCCATTGGCGTCATCGCGCCAAGTACCAACGCTGATCCGGGACATGCCAGAAAAGCCGGTCGGGAACAGCGCTGCATGCCAGCCGAACAGCCGCTCGCGCGTGACCGGCGCATCGCAGCACGCCGTGGCGTCGAGCACCATCTCGACCGCGCCCTCGACATGACGATCCACCGGCGCCAGCGCTCCAATATCCACGCCCAGACGGCGAGCGATGGAAGAGCGGACCGAGTCGAGATCCAGCCGCTCGCCCTCGATCTCGCTGGTCTTCACGACGTCTTCGGTGAGTGCGGCGAGACTGGCCTGGTCACGAAGCGTCATACCCACATCAGCCAACCGCCCCAGCAGTAGCCCCTGAGAGCGGGACACCCGCGCCAGCGGCTCGGCTAACGTAGCGAGCTCGAAGCGCCAAGTCGGCCAGTCAGGCGCTTGCCAGATATAGGTATAATCGCCGCGATTCATGCGGTGATTATGGAGCCGATTTGCCGCTGCGCGCAATTATTGTCCGCGCAAAATGCGGATAATAGCGAGATCATTTGCCGCAAATCATTCGGCGTGCATTGAGGCGACGCCTCTCAGGCCACGATCAGTCCGACCCGTTTTCTATATATATCCTGCGTTGCGCTTCCGAAGGGACTCCGCCCCAGTGCTGCGGGCAATCGCACGCTCAGCGCCGCGGTTCGCCGCGAAGCCTGACGCGCCAGACCGGTAGCCAGAGCTCGATCAGCAGCGCCAACCCGACCAGCATCGG
>CAYPHP010000834.1:0-590 GCA_964410045.1 uncultured Acidobacteriota bacterium
GATGGTTTCACAGTGGCCGCTGGAACATGCAGTTGGTCCGGGGGCCGATCCACGAGATCCTTCACGTCCGGGCGGTACGTTTTGAGCGCTACATTCGAGCAATCTACAGCGTGCCAGCGTTCAAGTGGAGGGTCGGTTCCATGGTTGGAAGGCACGGGCTTTTCGGCGCTTTTCCAAAACTCCGTCCATTGCAAGACGAGTCCCAGTTTTGGAATCAGGTGTATTGACTACTGCGCCACGGCGAGGTACATGAGAGGTTGATGCGGGTAGCATGGAGATAGGACCAATTGTCGCCTGCGTGCTAGGAGTGCTCATCCTGCTGCTGTTCAGACCAGTTACAAATTGGCTTGGAGACCTCCTCGCTGCGAAGGTCAGTGTCAACGCCACCCCAGATCCTGTCGACGACATGGAGATGGATGAAGCCCGTCAACAATTCGAGTTGCTGATGCAGTTGGGCCATTTCACAACGCACATCCCAGAGGGGCGATTCGATGCGTGGTTGATCGATGGTGATTCCACGCTCGGCGAGCTGTACAATCGTTATGGCGGAATTGGTTATGGTGTCTCGCCATTCGCTCTGTTCAGCGTCC
>CAYPHP010000834.1:600-2132 GCA_964410045.1 uncultured Acidobacteriota bacterium
AATAGGAGTAGGGCCATTTGAGCACACTTGGATCGCGTTACTTCCACGCTCAGCTGGAGTGGTTCTCATCGCCGATGACGCGGGTGACGACGATCCCGTTGACAAGCGCTTCCGCTCCGTCTTCCATCTTCTCGTGTGGATGCACCAACTGGAGACGGCGCTCCCACGCGCTTGAACAGTCTGAACATTGGTACGGATGCGCCGGTACAAACGATGGAGAGGCTTGGGGATCTTGGCCGGCGGCCTCTGCGACCGCGGATACCCTGACCCCGTCTCAACGATCCCGTGGGTGTCACCACGTACACGTGGAACGGGGCATCCGAGCTGGAGGTGATTCACAACCCGTATGACGAGCGCACGTCGCACACATGGGACGCGTTGGGGCGCGAGGCGGTGAAGACGCTCGCCAACGGCATGACCATCGAGCACGCCTACGACGCTGACGGGCGGGAGGTCGTGCTGGCCAATCGAAAGGCGGGGGGCGAAGGCCTGCTCGTCTACAGCGCGTCCTATGACCCCGGGGGCCGCCGCACCGGCGTGGTGGAACTCGACGGCAGCCGAGTGACGTACGGCTACGACCGGGCAAATCAGCTTGTTTCCGAAGCACGCAGCGGCACCTGGCCGTATGACCTGCAGTATGAGTTCGACGGCGCGGGGAACCGCACGCGCAAGCTCGATTCCGGTCAGGTGACCACCTACACCCACAACGCTGCGAACGAGTTGACGCTGGTGCAGCCCCCCACCGGTCCGCCGACCAGCCTCACCTGGGACGCCAACGGCAACCTGGCGAGCGAAACGACGGGCGCCGACGTCAGCGTGTACACCTGGGACGACTTCGACCGGTTGCTGACGATCAACGGCCCGGGCGGCCTCGTCAGCCACACCTACAGCGAGGGATCGCTGGGATACCGGGTCAGGCGAGAGGCCGGGGCATCGAGCACCGGTTTCGTGTGGGACGAGGCTTCCCTCGGTCTCGATACGGACAACGGAGCCGTTCGCGCCCGCTACACCCGCGCTCCGAGCGCGATGTGGGGTCTCGTCAGCCGCCGGCAAAGCCCGTCGAGCTACTACCTCTTCGATATGCTGGGCGACCTCCGAGGGCTGACCGATCAGAACGGCGACCTCACCGATCGTTACAACTACACGGCGTTTGGGGTCAACGTCCCTGCGACCGGCGTCCCGTCCGGGTTCGGTTTCGGCGGTGACATGGGCGGCTGGAGCGACGGCGGGGACCTGATCACCGATGGGGAAAGCTACTACCGGCCATCGACCGGCACGGCGTTCGATGACGACCCGATGGGCGGTCCCGGTTTCAATTCGCCGTTCTTCTGGGGCTGGCGCTACGCCGCGGACCCGGATCCCGATGACGTCGGTGGAGTGGAGTTCCTGCCGGGAGCGCCGCAGTTCAGCGGGGCGCCGTCCGGCTCCGTGTGGCCGCCGCCGCTCGTGCCGATGGGTGCGGGAATGTGCTTCAAGGAAGGGAAGGCCGGACCGGACCAGCGGCCCATGGATTCGCTCGATATCGCAGCCAC
>CAYPHP010000835.1:0-2131 GCA_964410045.1 uncultured Acidobacteriota bacterium
CGCATGTACATGTGCGGGGTCATTTCGTTGCCCACGCTCCAGATGATCACGCTGGGGTGGTTGCGGTCGCGCCGGATGAACGCCTCCAGGTCGCTGCGCCAGCCCGCGCCGCCAGGCAGGAAGCCGTACCACTTGTCGAAGGCTTCGTCGAAGATCAGCAGGCCGAGCCGATCGGCCAAGTCCAGCAACTCCGGGGAATGGGGATTGTGGCTGAGCCGAATGGCATTGACGCCCAGGTCCATCAGGATCTTGAGGCGGCGCTCGAATCCGGCGTCGTAAGAAGCGGCGCCGAGCGCGCCCAAGTCGTGGTGCAGATTCACGCCTTTCAACACGATCCGCTTTCCGTTGAGCGTGAACCCGTTGTTTACGTCAAAGCGCGCCGTGCGAATGCCGAAAGGAGTTTCAAAACGGTCGGCGACGCGCGGGCCGTCGCGCAATTCGCTCACTGCGCGGTAAAGCCGGGGCGTCGCGGGCGCCCAGAGTTGCGGCCGCGCGGCGCGGATCTCCTGCATGATCGTGGCATCGCCGCGCGGCACAACCGATACCGGCGACTCCGCCTGACCCACCACGTTGCCCGCCGGATCGAGAACCCGCGTAACCAGCACGGCCTTCCTGGCCTCATCAGAGTCGTTCTGGATTGTGGTGCTGATCTTCACCAGGGCTTGTGCGTCGCTGATCTGCGGCGTGGTCACGTAAGCGCCCCAGCGGGCGACGTGCAGCGGATCGGTGACGGTGAGCCAGACGTGGCGATAGATCCCCGAGCCGGTGTACCAGCGGTTGGCCTGCTTCAGATTGTCGGCGCGGACCGCAATGATGTTGTCCCGACCCAGGCGGATCCAGGGAGTCAGATCGCATTCGAAGCCGAGGTACCCGTTCTCGTTATGGCCCACCTTCTGCCCGTTCACCCAAACGTCGGCGCGGTTGAAGACCCCGTCGAACTCCAGGAAGATCCGGTTGCCTTTCCATTCCGCCGGGACGCGGAATGTCTTGCGGTACCAACCGATGCCGAGGGGTGCAAACCCGCCGGCGATGCCCGACGGGTTGTCCTTGGCCCAGGGACCCTCGATACTCCAGTCATGAGGCACGTCCAGACTGCGCCATTGCTTGTCGTCGAAGTTGGCGCGCTCCGCTTCGGCGGGGTCGCCGAGCGCGAATCGCCACTCGAAATCCATCGACTGGCGCAGGCGCGGGGCATCCGGGGCCTGAGCCGGCAAGCCCAGCGGGATGAGAACGGCGGCGATGAGCAGGATGGACGGCACAAAAAAAGCGGGACAGAGCGTTGCTCTGTCCCGCTTGGTGGTACGAGCTAGAACACGAACCGCAAGGACAATTGCAGGCGGCGCGCGTAATTGATCACGGTCGAGGCGCTGATTTGGCCGAATCCGCTGGACGTCGCGCTCTGGGCGGCGGTCACGGTCATGTTCGGGTTGGGGAACAACGGGTGGTTGGCGAGATTCAGGGCTTCCGCCCGGAATTCGATGTTCATGCCTTCCTTGATCAGAGTGTTCTTGATTACCGCGAGGTCCACGTTGTTCTGGCGTGGTCCGCGGATCTGAGAGAAGCGAAGCGGCCAGGTCCGGACCTGGTTGCCGAGCAACTGCCGGGCGGTTGCGGTCTCGAAGTTGGCCACGTTGAACCAGCCTTCCGTGGAGCGCTGGCCGATCGGCCGCACGATGTCCTTGGGGTTGCCGTAATAGATCACGTTGTTCCAGGCAAGCGGGAATCCGCTCTGGAGGGTCCAGATCCCGGAAATCTGCCACCCGCCTACCAGCCGGTGCGTGAGCCCGCCGGCGTTGGTCAGGAACCTCTGACCCCTGCCGAACGGTAGCTCCCAAACACCGGAGATGTTGATCCGGTGCGGCGCGTCGGCATCGGAAATCTCGCGAACCGGCGCAGGATCGGCGGCATTCAGCAGGTTGACCGCCTGTTGCCACTTCTGGAAAGTGTAGCTGCCCTGGAGCGTATAGCCCTTGGAAAACCGCTTGGAAGCAGTGAACTGCAGGCTGTGATACCAGCTATAGCCGGTATTCTCCTGGGTGTTGATGGCGTTGGACCCAAAGGCGCGGAACGGCGACAGCAGCGTCTGGCGGCTGGTGTTGGCGCCGGTGTAGATGCCCTGCGTGTTGCCCGG
>CAYPHP010000836.1:0-2130 GCA_964410045.1 uncultured Acidobacteriota bacterium
TGAAAAGCAGCACGTTGCGGTCCATATTGATCTCGCGCGCCCGCGGCGTAAGCTGGCCGGCAAAATCCACCAGCAACTCGAGTCCTTGCGAGGCGATCAGCAATCCCAGTCCCGCGGACAGCAGGCCGATCAGCAGGCTTTCGGTGACCAGTTGCCGCAGCAGCCTGGTCTGACCCGCCCCGAGGGCGGTGCGGACCATCAACTCGCGCTCCCGGCCGGCCATGCGCGCCAAGGTAATGTTGGCGACGTTGGCGCAGGCGATCAGTAGCACGAACGTGGCTGCTCCCAGGAGCACAAAGAAGGTGGGCTTGGCGGCGCGCGTCAACTCCGTCTCCAGCGCGGCGGGTACGATGCGATAGCCCATGCTCTTGGTGTAGGACCGGGGAAACTGGTTTTCCAGACGCGCTGCGATCACCGAGAGATCGGCCTGCGTCTGCTCCAGCGTCACGCCGTCCTTGATGCGTCCGAACAGGCTCATCATGCGGGCGTCGCGATTCTCCTTGAATCGCGGCGCCGCCCGGAACGGACAGGCCGAGGTCGGCATGTACACGTCATTCTCGTTGGGATATTGCGGCACTGGCGGCAGCACGCCGACGACGGTGTGCACGCGGTCGTTCATCTCAAACGTCTTGCCCACGATGTTGGGATCGCCGCCCTGATGGTTCTCCCAGAACTCGTAGCTGAGCATCAGCACCGCCGGTGCGCCGGGCTGATCGTCCGCGGGAAGGAACGTCCGTCCCAGCACCGGCTTGACGCCGAACAGATCGAAAAAGCTGGGCGAAACCACTCCGGTGCGGACGCGTTGGGATTCTCCGCGCCCCAGCAGGAGGAAGTTCATTCCGTGATACTCGGCCGCGCCGCTCAGTGTCTGGTTCTGCTCGCTGTAATCTTTGACTTCGTGAGTGGAGAAGCGCATGTCCTCCACTCCAGCCTTGACCGCTTTCTGGTGGAGCACAACCAGTTGGTCGCCTTGATGATAGGGCAGGGGACGGACCAGCGTGGCGTTGATCACGCTGAAGATGGCCGTGTTGGCTCCGATGCCCAGCGCCAGCGTCACCACCGCCAGCGTGGTATAGCCGGCGTTGCGGCGCATCATCCTGAAGGCATAACCGAGATCTTGACGCAGGATGCTCAGGTGCTCGCGCGGCGCGGTGCGGAACAGGCCCGCGATCGTTTCCCACCACAGCCGGGCCAGGCTCACCGTGCCTCCTCGCCGCTGGGCGTCGGCGCGCTGCTCGTCGAAGACTTCTTCCATCTCGCTGCCGAAGTCGCTACGGAAGTCGAAAGGAAGCAGGCGCAGGAGCCCGCGATACATCCGGGAAGACCAGGAACGCTTTTGATTGGCCATGCGATGATCCTCCTAGGCGGAGCGCAATTGCCGTAAAAGTCGTTTGCCGCGGGCCATGGCCAGCACCTTCTCCATGCGTTCGGCTTCCGCCACCGCCACGCGCTGGCCGCGTCGGGTCAATCGGTAATAGCGCCGCCGGGAATCCTCACCGGCGGCAGGCCGCCGCTGCCGGCATTCTTCGATCATGCCGTCGCCCAGCAGACGCTTGATGATTCCGTAGAGCGTTCCGGTGGAGAGCAGCACCTCGCCGCCGGTGTTCTCTTCCACTTCTTTCAAGATGGCGTAGCCGTGTTTGTCACCGTCCGCCAGGGCCAGCATCACGTGAAACATCGCTGGGGTGAGCGGGGCAGTCTTCTCGTTACCGTTTCCGTCCGGATTCATGCAGTCCCTTCCTTGTCTACGTCGCCACTAGCTATATCGTGGCACGACATAGTGGTCAAGGAAGGAGTTGTGATTTTGTGTGAAACCGCCCGGATCGGAGGAAACCACGGATTACACGGATTACACGAATGGGACGGAGCGCTCATCCGTGTAATCCGTGGTTACGGTTCTGCCTACCCCTTGACCGCCGCCTCGATAAAGCTCCAGACCATCTGATCGGGGATGAAGGGCGGTTTTTCGACGATGGCGATCTTCACCGTCTGGGTGGCTTCGGTGTATTCCACCGAGACGCGCACGCCGCTTCGCTCAAGCTGGAAGCTGTCGGCGGTCTGGCCGGACTCCTTTTTGAAGGAGTCGAACTTCTCACGGGACACGGGGGAAAAGTCTCTGGAGTCCATGAC
>CAYPHP010000837.1:0-2129 GCA_964410045.1 uncultured Acidobacteriota bacterium
GCCTCAGCCGGATCGGCGAGGGCCTGGCAGCGCTCAAGAAGGGCGACGCCATCGAAGTGATCTTGAGGCCGGAATGAAGCGGATCATCCTCTCGGCTGTAGTCTGCGCCGCGCTGTTGAGCCTTGTCGCATGCGGATCATCCGCTCCCGCGAAGAAACGCATCGCTGTTGTAGTGAAAGCCCTGGACAGCGAGTTTTGGCTGTCGGTCAAGAGCGGGGTTGACGCTGCCGCCAAGGAACATCCCGACCTCGAAGTCAGCATCATGGCCCCGCAGCGGGAGATCGACATTGACCAGCAGGTTTCCCTGATCGAAGACCAACTGGTGCGCAAGGTTTCGCTGCTGGTGGTGTCTCCCGCCGGAGTGGCCCAGGTAACGCCGGTGCTGGACAAGGCCATGGCGCAAGGCGTGCGCACGATCCTGGTGGACACCGACGCGGCCTGGGCCGGCAAACTCTCCTTTGTCGGCACCGACAACTTTCTGGGCGGCAAGATGGCCGGCGAGTTCCTGGCGCAGCAACTCCAGGGCAAGGGGAAGATCGCCGTGATCCGTGGCGTGCCGGGAGTGGAGACCCATGAGTCGCGGCTGGCGGGATTCCGCGCCGGACTCGGCGGGGCTGCGGGCTTACAGATCGTCGCCGAGCAGCCAGCCAACAGCGAGCGCGCCCTGGCCATGACCGTGATGGAAAACATCCTGACCTCGCGGAAGGATCTGGACGCCGTCTTCGCCACCAACGACCAGATGGCCTTGGGTGCGCTGGAGGCGATCCAGGCACGCCGCTCGGCCAAACCGCCGTTGATCGTCGCTTTTGACGCAGGAAAGGAAGTGCTCAGCCAGATCCAAGGCGGCAAGATCGCCGCGGCGGTGGCTCAACTTCCCTATCAGATGGGTTACCAGAGCGTCAAAGCGGCGGCCCGTGTTGTGGCCGGCGAAACCATACCCACGCGCGTGGACACGGGAGTCAAAATGGTCACCCGCGAGAACGTCGCAGAGTACCTCAAATAGTTTCCCTTCGCTGACCCAAGCCAGTACAATTTCACGTGTCTGGGCCGACGCGGGCGAGACGCCTGCGCTCCCAGGGAAGATGAGAATCTGGGTACTGGCGACGTGTCTGTTCGGCGCGGTTCTGACCGCGCAACAGGAAACCGCCACGCTTACGGGGATCGTCACGGACTCGACCGGGGGCGCGGTCGCCGATGCCACGGTGCTGGCCACCCATGCAGCCACCGGCGCGCTGAACTACGCGACGACGAACCAAGCGGGCGTCTATACCCTGTCGAACCTGCGTGTGGGCCCCTATTCTCTCAGCGTGCAGAAGGCGGGATTCCGAACGTTCGTGCAAAGTGGCTTGACCCTGCAGGTCAATCAGACCGCGCGCGTGGACGTGATCGTGCAGTTGGGCCAGCAGTCCGAGGAAATCAAAGTGGTCGCGGAAGTCCCCATGCTGGAGACGGAATCCGCCAGCCGCGGCGCGGTCATCGATCGCCGCCGGATTGTCGACCTGCCGCTCAACGGCCGGGACTACAACCATCTGGCCCTGCTTTCGCCCGGAGTTCTTCCGGCGACTCCGCGATTTTCGGTGTCCACTCTCCAGTTCAAAGGCGCTTTCAACGTCAACGGCAACCGGGTCTTCATGAACGCGTACCTGCTGGACGGACTGGACAACGTCTCTTATTCCACCGGCTATCGCGGAGAAAACGTTCAGGTGGTGCAGCCCTCCGTGGACGCGCTGGCCGAGTTCAAGATTCAGACGGCAAACTACTCCGCCGAGTTCGGACGCAGTGCCGGAGCCATCGTCAACGCGCTGATTCGCTCCGGAACCAACGGCGTTCATGGCACTCTCTACGAGTTCCTGCGTAACGAGGCTCTCGACGCCAACAACTTCTTCGCCAACTTCGCGGGCCGGGACAAACCGCCGCTCAAGCGCAACCAGTTCGGGGGATCGATCGGCGGTCCCATCAAGCGCAACAAGACTCACTTCTTTGCCGACTATGAAGGTCTGCGCGACCGGGAAACTGATAACTTGGAACGACGAACCGTACTCTGGAAGCGGCGGCCCGGCGAAGGTGAACGCAGTAGCGCCGACAACGATGGTAAACACGCCATCGAAGCCAAGAATGTTCAACGAGAT
>CAYPHP010000838.1:0-2128 GCA_964410045.1 uncultured Acidobacteriota bacterium
GGCGCGGACCTGGGCGAAATCGCGCACCCGGCGCAGCAGGCGGTTGGCGATGCGCGGCGTTCCCCGGGCCCGCGCGGCGATCTCCCGCGCTCCTTCTTCCTCCGTGGGCACGCCCAGGATCTCCGCGGAGCGCTTGACAATGATCTCCAGATCCTGGCGGGTGTAGAAGTCCATGTGCAGCACGATCCCGAAGCGCGTCCGCAAGGGACCGCTGATCAGGCCGGCGCGGGTGGTGGCGCCGATGAAGGTGAAGGGCGGCAGAGGCATGGTGTGGGTCCGCGCGCCGGGCCCTTGGCCGATCAGGATGTCCAGCTTGAAGTCCTCCAGGGCCGAGTAGAGGATCTCTTCCACTTCCGGCAGCAGGCGGTGGATCTCGTCCACGAACAGCACGGAGCGTTCTTCGAGCGCGGTGAGAATCCCGGTCAGGTCTCCCTTGATGGCGATCAGCGGCCCGGCGGTCTGCCGGATGGCTACCCCCATTTCGTTGGCAATGATGGTGGCCAGAGTGGTCTTGCCCAGTCCCGGAGGGCCGTAGAGCAGCACGTGGTCCAGGTGCTCCTGGCGCGACCGGGCCGCGGCCACGGCGATCGACAGGATCTCCTTTACCCGGTCCTGTCCGATGAACTCGTTCAGGTGCTTCGGACGCAGGCTGTATTCAAACTTGCGGTCCTCCTCGAGGGCCTCGCCGGCGATCATTCGTTTGGGATTCGGTTCCATGTGTCTACTTCACGAGTGCCTGCAGCGTGGCTCGCAACAACCCGTCAAAAGCCATCGCCTGCCGTTCAGCAACTTTCTGCATGGCCTTTTCCGCCACGGATCGCGCATAGCCCAGGTTTACCAGGGCCGAGAGCACATCCGACTCGACGGCCGAGAGGCCGGGCGACGGCGGCGCCGCAGCGAGAGCCGGGTCCATGGCGCCCAGCTTGTCCCGCAACTCGAGCACCATGCGTTCGGCGGTCTTGCGGCCCACTCCGGGGATGTGGGTGAGCTTCACCACGTCGTTCTGGCGGATCGCCGGCACCAACTCGCTGACCTCCAACCCGGACAAGATCGTCACCGCCAGCTTGGGTCCGATCCCGGAGACGGAAATCAGCTTCTCGAAGACCAGCTTCTCATGCGACGTTCGGAAGCCGTACAGCGCCAAGGCGTCCTCGCGGACGTGGGTGTGGATAGCCAGGTCAGTCTCTCCCGGCGGGTCGGGAAGCTGGTAGAAAGTCGACACCGGGATGTTGACCTCGTAGCCCACGCCCTGCACGTCGACGATCACCTGGTTGGGCTTCTTTTCGAGAAGGCGGCCACGAATCCTGGCAATCATTGCGGAAAGGCAAGAGTAGCACGGGGGCGGGAGCCTGCCAATCTTTGCCGCGGCCAACGAAACATTTTCAAGCTAACGTGTTGAAACGACGGCCACCCGGCCTGGCTACCGGCTGGCGGCCCGTTTGGACTTCGCTTTCCCGGCGGCCTTGCGCTGCGCTTCCTCCGCTTCCTGCGCCGTCCATTTCTCCATGGCGGCAAACGAGGGATGGCCGGTGGCCACTCGCTCCAAGCTGGCCAGCATCTGCGGGAAGTTCCACGCCTTGCGGAAGCCCTCGATCACCGGCCGGTACTTCAGGAACAGTGCGGCATGCTCGCCGTTGCAGGTGTTGAAGAGATCCTTGTCGATCAAGCCGCGGTCCACCAAGGCGCAAACCAGGTCCCAGTATCCAAAGACCTTTCCCCAGTGCAGGCTTCCCGGGGAACCCATTGGGTGCTTCTTGGTGAACTCCTCGAAAGTGCGGGCCTCACACTTGAAGTTCATGAAATCGCGCGACTTCCGTAGCTGGGGTTCGCGGCGCATCTCAAAGATTCGCAGAAGTAAATCGGCATCGTTGTACGTGGCAGGCATCGGTAATCTCCTTCGGCTTTGATCATACATCCAACCGTCGAGTACCATACCGGTATGGCGGTGATCGGCTGACCATGGATCGTTTCCCGTCTACGAGGCATTCGGCGGTTCGCGCGGTCGGCAGCGCCGACCGGGAGGTGCGGCAGCGAGCCTTGGACACGCTGGCGGCCGCTTATTGGAAGCCGGTGGTGGCCTACATCCGAATGAAATGGCGCAGCGAGCACGGTAACGCCGAAGACCTGG
>CAYPHP010000839.1:0-2127 GCA_964410045.1 uncultured Acidobacteriota bacterium
AGCCGTGTGAAAAACGACGCTCAAGCTTGGTCTGCAGGCCGTGGTAGCTGGAGAACGCCCCGTGCCAGGTGGCGGTAATGGCGTTGAAGGCCTGGTTCGGCCGCCGCGCCTGCACGCTCAGCGTTTCTCCGGGCCGGTTCGGCCGGGCTTCGTTGTAATCGGCAAAGACGATCAGTTTCAGACCGTGGTTGCCCACGTAAGCCACATCCAACACCGTGTTCTTCATGACCTCGCGCTGCACGGACACGAACCAGCTCTGGACATATCCCGTCCGCGAGTCGCGCGGGTAGTAGGAGATGTTGGTAGTCAGGGGATTGAACTTGTCCGGATCGGTCAGGCCTGTCGGGTAACCGGCTTGGGTCGGCCGGAACGTGGCCTGGGTGGGATCCTGGGAGACAGAAGCGATCACCACCTGCGGGCTGTTGATTCCCAGAATGTTCCCGCCGCCTGAGCGATTGAAGTGAATGAAGCTGACTCCGTAGCCTCCGCGGATCACCGTCTTTTCCAGAGGCGACCAGGCGAAGCCAAGGCGTGGGGCAAAGTTGTTGCGGTCCGGATCAACCAAGGCCCGGTCATAGATCGAGCCGCTCTTGGCCGCAATCAGCCGGTTCTGAGTGGGATCGAAGTTGGTCAGCTTGTTGTTGGCATCCCATTGCGGCGTAGCGTACTCGTAGCGCAGGCCGATGTTCAGCGTGAGCTTGCGATTCACTTTGAAATCGTCCTGAAGGTAAAGCGCATGGAACACCTGGCGGTACTGGGCGATGTAGAAGTTGACAAGCTGGTAGGCGCTGCGCGCCCCGAACATAAAGTCCGCCAGGTTGTAGGTCTGGGCATCGTTGGCGGCCGTTCCGGCCAGCCGGCTGAACTGGTTTCCGTAGGTGTCCGAGCCGTACAGAGGATTGACGTCCTGGATCTCGGTGTGAATGCGCTGCCACTCGTACCCGGCCTTCAAGGCGTGCCGGCCCCACTGCAGGGAGTAGTTCACCCGCGGGTTGTACAGGAAGGGATGCTGCCACTGGGGATTGGTCGATTGCCGACCCAGCGCGGTGAAGCCGCTGATGTTCTGCGGCGTCAAACCGCCGGTCAGGCGCTTGTCCGTGGGCAGGCCGCTGATCCCGTAGGCTTCTTGCATGCTGGGACCGCCGAGAGGTGGCGGTTCCTTGCCGGCGCGCGTCCGCGAAAGTCCCAGGCGGAATTCCACCAGGCTGGCTGGAGTCGGAAGGTATGTGAACCCCGTCGCCAGTTGCTGGTTCAGCACGCGGATAAATCCGTTGCCGTCGCTGCCGGAAGGCCCGGGAATCGTGGGAGCCTGGAAGTAATTGCTCTTGCGATGACTCAAGCGCACGAAGGCCGTCCACCGGCTGGAGATCTGCCCATCCAGCTTGAGATCCATCTTGTCGTTGTTGTTCTTGTCGGCCCGCAGGTTGGTGAAGTTGTTCGAGGTCCCAGCCAGGTTCGGCAGAGGCAGTTCAGCGAGCACCTTGCGCGCAAAAGGAGTGATCTTGTCGGCCGGGATCGGGGTGTTGGCCGCAAAGATCTCGTTGGTCAAGGGATTGCGAACCGAACGCGGGAAGTTACCGGCGCGCTGCGCCGCCGTCGGCAGCGTCGCGAACACCGGGAACTTCTCCCGTTCCCGGAATCCTTCATAGTTTCCGAAGAAGAAAGCCTTGTCTCGCTTGATCGGTCCGCCGACCGTGAATCCAAACTGGTTGCGCTGCAAGACCCGCTTGCCGGTGGCCGGATGGAAGAAGCCGTCGGCGTTGAGCGAGGTGTTGCGCAGGAACTCCCACGCCGTTCCATGGATGGAGTTGGTGCCGCTCTTCATGGACGCGTTGATCAAGGCGCCGGCGGTCCGGCCGTACTCGGCGCTCATGTTGTTGGTGACCACCTTGAACTCGGCAACCGAGTCCGGCGTGGCCTGCACCACTTGCGCGGAGAATCCCTGGTTGGAAGTGCCATAGGCGTTGTTGTCGACGCCGTCCAGGAGGAAGTTGTTGAACGTGCTGCGCTGGCCGTTGGCGTTGAAGCTGGCTTCCCGGGGCGGGTTGGCGAAGGCGTAGGCCGACCGCCGGATTCCGGCAGTCAGCAGCGCCAAGTCTGCGTAGCTCCGTCCGTTCAGCGGCAACT
>CAYPHP010000840.1:0-2124 GCA_964410045.1 uncultured Acidobacteriota bacterium
ACCTCAAAGAACATGGGATGGTTGATCAGCGGCAGCGTGGCGCGGACCGCGGGATTGAAGCGCTCGAGGTGTCCCACCATGGCGATGCGGTGCCGCTGCCGCGCGAGGCGGATGAGTTCGTCGGCTTCGTCAAGCGAGACGGCGACCGGCTTCTCGATGAGGACGTCGATCCCGGCCTCCATCAGCGTGCGCGCCACAGCGAGGTGGTGGACCGTGGGCACGGCCACGCTTGCCGCCTGGATATTGCCTTTGCTGATGAGCTGGTCGAGCGAGGTGAAGGCCTGCGTGCGGAACTCCATCGCGAGTTCGGCGGCGCGCTCCGGATCCGCGTCGCAGACCGCGGCCAGCTCCACCGGCTCACCCTGCTTCTGCAACTCAGAATAGACGCGCGCGTGGTTGCGCCCGAAGGCGCCCACGCCGATCACCGCCACCCGGGTTCTCTCCGCGATACTCATCGAATCACTGATTCTCTCAGATTCGCGCCCGCGGGCAAAGAAAATGCCCGGGCCGAAGCCCGGGCAGATACTTGCCGCGTGGACTATTCGAAACGGTTATACCGATGGTCGCAGCTCGGGCAATCGCCGGCCGCTGCTTCGACCGTCCAGTAGACGTGGGTGATCGTCTTGGAGCCGTCCGCATTGCCCCGCTCGTAGGTAGAGCTGCGTCCGTTCTTCGACTGGCTCATCAGTTGACCCCAGCTGCTCGGGTCATCGCTGACGTCCACGTTGGCCTTGGAAGAGGCAGGAGCCGTCATCGCCGCTATGGTGGTGAAGGTGTCCAGGTGCGCGTAGATCTGGTTCAGCATGTCGAAATCATGCTGGTTCGGCTTGGTGCTGAGGGTGCTGCCGGCATTAGCGCCGGTGTTGGAGAAATAGTCCATACAGCTGTTCTGGGAGCTGCCGTCTGTGGATTGGTGGTCGAGGCCGAACGTGTGGGCGATCTCCTGGCAGACCACGTGCAGTTTCTCGTTGGGATTGTTATAGGTGGCGGTGCCGAAGTAAGTGTCATTCATCTTCGCCGAACCCTGCGTGATGTGCGTGCCGCCGGTG
Source organism: uncultured Acidobacteriota bacterium (assembly GCA_964410045.1). Classification (GTDB taxonomy): domain Bacteria; phylum Acidobacteriota; class Terriglobia; order JAJPHL01; family JAJPHL01; genus CAYPHP01. Next base: position 1,050 of record CAYPHP010000840.1, read on the forward strand.
ATGTTGATCGAGGCCAAGCCCAGCCAGCCGTTGTTGCCGTACCGGCCATTACAGACCTGCGTGGTGCCGGCGACCATCCGGCAGTTCTTGTTGGATGTTCCCGCCACCACCGCGGTGACCACCGGGGTGTTGCCCGAGTTCCAATCTTGCGACGTCTGGGTCAGATACGACGGCCATGAGCCGGTCATGTTGTTGCCGAGTTTCAAAGTGAAGGGGTTGGACGTGCGGGCCCAATGGTATCCGCCCCAGGAATGGGTGGCGTACAGGGCGATGGGCAGCGCGAACAGGGTGAGAGTGCAAAGCACGATCAGAGACTTCCGGGAACGCAAAGCTTTCATCTGGGAACAACCTCGAAAGGTAGATTTTTTGGGCGGGCCGCTCGGCGGAAGCTCAGGCATGCCTCCGCGGTGGCAATGAGTATTGTCGAAGCGATTATGCGCGTCAATGGTTACTTTGGGTTACTTCGGGACAGTACGCGCAGAATCTTAGGAACTAGGGTGATGGTGCAGGGTGTCTCGCCAACATAATCGCCATCCGAGTATATCGGCGAGCGTACAGAAGTCTGGATGCGTACCTCCGTCGCGCGGAAAGCCAGTATCTCCCGCAGTGCCACGTGGGCGCCGCTGAGGATCTTGGGATAATGGCGGACCACATTCCAGCGGGGCGTCTGGCGCAGGCAGGTCACGTCGAGCTGGCCGTCAAAGATACTGGCCTGGGGCGCGATCGGGAGCCCTCCGCCATAGATGGGCGTGTTGGTCACGGCCACAAACCAGCCTTCTTCGTCCAGCATGACTTCGCTCCCGCGCGTGACGGTCAGGCGCTGCGGTCGATAACTTAGGATCGCCCCCAAGCCGCCCAGTAGGTATCCGCCCTTCGCCTTGAGCCACGCGGGCAGTGCATTCGCGCGGCGGGTGGCGTCCGCGTCCAAGCCCACGTTGGCGCAGCAGGAGAAGTGTTGCGCGCGGCCATCGTCAGTGCGGACGAGGCCGAGATCGGCGCTGACCGGCTCCCGCTTCCCGACCAGGAATTCCTGCAGCAATTCCGCCGCATCGTGCGCTGACCGGATGCCGTTGAC
>CAYPHP010000841.1:0-2123 GCA_964410045.1 uncultured Acidobacteriota bacterium
CGCCGGGTTGGTGAAAGACGAGAAGCTGTGGACGATTGCCCGCCAGCATTGCCTAACTACGCGGCGCTATCTGGTGCGCGGCGACGGCAGCACTTCTCACGAAGGCATCTTCGACTTGGGAACAGGTGAGTTCGTCAAACAGACAACCCAGCAAGGCTACCGCAACGATTCCTGCTGGACGCGCGGGCTGGCTTGGGCGCTCTATGGATTCGGCACCGCTTACCACTACAGCCGAGAGGCCGCGTTCCTGGATACGGCCCGTCATTGTGCGGCGTTCTATCTGGAGCACTCCCCCGCCAGCGATGCCCCGCCCTGGGATTATGATGTGCCTGCGGGAACTGAGCGTTTTCCGGATACGTCGGCGGGAGCCATCGCCGCGGCCGGCCTGTTTCAACTGGCCAAAGTATCCGGCGACCCGCACTATCGGCAGGCCGCGCTGACGTTGACAGCAACGCTGGCGACCAATTATCTGGCCAAGCAGAAGGAAGGATGGGAAGGCGTGCTGCTTGAAGGCGTTTATCACAAGCACAAGAACCTGGGCGTGCGCGAGTCGGTGATCTGGGGAGATTATTTCTTCACGCAAGCGCTGGTATCCGCGCTCGAAGGGGAGGCCTGATCGGTGGAATACCTCGTCAAACAGTATTCCCTCGAGCAGGGCGCCCTGGAGATCCAGTACATCGAGGAGTTCTTCGGAGAGTTTCCGCGGAAGAAGACCGCCGAGGAAGTGGTGCGCCGCCTGCAGGACCGCGAGCATCTGATCCTGATGGCCATGGCGCCCATGCCCGACGATCCGACACAATTGATTCCGGTGTCGTTCAAGGTCTGCCACGAACTGCGTCGACAAGAAACGAATCCCAAGCTGGCTGACCTTGTGGAGCGGCTGCACGGTTGTGTGAGCTTTGCGGGACGCAAGATCATCTATCACTGGATTGGCGGCACGCGCAATGACTGGCGCGGTATGGGATTCTTCCACGCCCTCACGGAGCAGCAGGAATCCTGGGCCATCGAGCACGGCTTTCACGAGATGGTGGTGAAGACCAAGAACATCTACTATCAGATGCGCGGGTCGCTGGCGCACATGCACTTCAACGAGATCAAGCTGGAGCGCAACAGCTTCGACGATCGCGAGTCCAAGGTCTACCTGAGCAAGAAGTTGCTGCCGGAGACCCTGCAGCGGCACAAGTTCACGCGGACCATGCTGGCCGCGGCGTAAGTTGGTGCGTCAGGAGCGGTGTTTCCCTAACCGCAACCGCTTGCTAACTCGCGCGGCTCTTACTACAATCGGTTTCCACCTGGGAGGGACCAATGAATAAGACCCTGACTGCTTGTGCGGTTCTCTTGCTGCTTGCGACGACCAGCCTTCCGGCGATCGCCCAAGAGGAAGGTCCGACCATCGCCAAAGACTTTGTGATTTTTAAGGCCTATACAGTGAACCAGTACAAGGGGAACTTTGACTTCTGGAGCTGGCTACCCTGGATGGAGATGCGGGTCAACGGCCCGATCGCCAGCGGCAGCCAGCTCTACGTAGAGGTTGCCACGGGTGCTGCGCCGTGGGTGAAGTTCGACTGTGAGACCAGCGTGACCCAGAAGGATCGGTGGTGGAACGTCACCTGCGGCGGCCGCGACATCGGGGAAGCCAAGAGTTCAACGTACGTCGGCCCGGTCACCTTCACCATCAAGATGCGGAACGAGTTGCAGGGTTCGGACATGACCCTTTTCACCGGCAAGACCAAAGTCACCAAGTCCCGGTCCAACGAGCATGGTCCGAAAGCCGTGAACAAGTGGGTCTACTATGTGGACCACGATTGGACCTTGCCGATCGCCTATGTCCACCTGGATGGCCAGTCCGCCGGTTGGGACCTTCCGAATTTGCGCTTTGTCTTCTGGGTTCGCGGCCCGCTCAATCATCCCATCCAGCCCCACCTGTTCTACGAGGGCAAGGAGGTCGGCCGGCAGTTCCTGCAGGATGGTACGGAGATGGGGCGTCCGAGTTGCACAAGTGAAGAAGAAATCGCCCCGACCCACTACGTGGAAGACAGCATACCGCACAAGGCGAAGTGGACGCGAGTGTACTGCATCTACTACAACGTATTCGTCTATGACCGCCGCCAGAGCAAGGACTC
>CAYPHP010000842.1:0-2122 GCA_964410045.1 uncultured Acidobacteriota bacterium
AACGGATCAGTTCGGTGCGACCAAGGAGCATGGAGCTTACTTGTGGATTGGCGTCGGTTAGTTTTGTGGGACGGAAGGAATCGAGACGCGAGATGTGCACATCGCCGGGGGCGTCGCTGTTGCCCCAGACGAACGCCGCCGTGCTGCCATCTTTGCCCATGGACCACGCGCCCAGAACACCGGTCCCTGCGCTGATCCGGCGCAGTGATGAATCGTCGGCGGCTACGGTGAACAGGTCAACCGCGGTACGTGCGGCGGCGCTGAAGTACAGCCATTTGCCGTCGGGCGACCATTCCGCCGCTCCGACGTTCATGTCCACGACCTTGCTGATCTCCCTGGCCGCCCCACCGGCCACCGGGATTACGTAGAGATTGTTGTAGCGTACCGTATCGATGGAGTCCGAGCGGCCGGTGAAAGCGATCCACTTCCCGTCAGGCGACCAACGCGGCGACTGTTCCGGCCCGCTGCCTCCGGCGAGTTTGCGCGGACCGCCAGTGCCGTCGCGGGCGGCGATCCAAATGTCGCTGCGGACTCCGTCGTCGGCGTACGGCGTGGGCCGGGTCACGTAGGCGATCCACTGGCCGTCGGGCGACCATTGCGGGTCGGAGACAGTGTACGCGCCGCGGGTCAGTTGCCGCGCTTTCTTGGCCACGACATCGAAGACGTAGAGGTGGGTCATGCGCCACTCTTGCAGGATTACGCGGGCGTCATCCTTCTCCTTCTCACGCCTCTCCTGGACTTCCGTGGGCGGATCGGCGGCTAGGTAAGCGAGGCTCTTGCCGTCGGGCGACCACTGGAACGCGCCGACTCCGGCTTTGGCGTCGGTGAGCCTTTCCGGCTCGCCGCCGTCAGGCGCGATCACGTAGATCTGTGGCCGGTCCGCGCGCGCGGAGAGACACGCGATGCGATTGCCGTCCGGCGACCATTGCGGCGCGCTGTCGTTCTTCGGGTGGTTCGTCAATTGTTTCGGCGGGCCGCCAGCGGCTGACACCAGCCACAGATCGCTGTTGTAGGCGTCGTCTTTCATGTCCGCCGCGTTCACGGTGTAGACGACCCACTTGCCGTCGGGCGAGATCTGCGGCGAGCCGACGGACTTCAGTCTCATCACATCGTCGAAGTCCATCGTGTGCCTCTGAGCAAACGCCGAAAGGCAAAACGCAAAACTCAAGAACAGAACCCTGCTGTATCGCATGGAGCGCATAGTAGCGCATGTGCGGAAAAAGGGTATGCTGAATGTGCCATGCGGATCTTGATGGCCGCCTCGGAATGCGTGCCCTTCGCCAAGACCGGCGGCTTGGCCGATGTGGTTGGAGCGCTGCCTCAGGCTCTGGCGGCTCTCGGCCACGAAGTCGCGGTGATGCTGCCCCGCTACCAGAAGACCAAGCTCGAGAATCCCCAGACCGTGATTCCCAGCCTCTCGGTTCCAATGGGCTCCGGCCTGCGCTTCGGGACGGTGTTGGAAGGGCCCACCAACGGCGGCGTGCGCACCTTCTTCCTGGAGTACCCGCAGTTCTTCGATCGTCCGGAGCTTTACAACGATGATCAAGGCGACTATGCCGACAACGCCGAGCGGTTTGCATTCTTTAGCCGCGCCGTGCTGGAGACGGCCAAGCTTGTTTTCCCTCCCGACGTGCTGCACTGCCATGACTGGCAGGCGGCCCTGGTCCCCGTGCTGAAGAAGTCCACTTATCTGTACGACTGGGCCTTGGCGCGCGTTCCGGTGATGCTTACCGTACACAACCTGGGCTACCAGGGCTTATTCCCGCCCGAGACCCTTCGCGCCATCGGCTTGAACGCGGACCTCTTCCATTGGGAGCGCATGGAGTTTCACGGCGCGATCAACTACTTGAAGGGCGGCTTGGTCTACGCCGACCGCATCACCACGGTCAGCCGCAAGTACGCTGAGGAAATCCAAACGCCGGAATACGGTTTCGGCCTCGACGGTGTGGTTCGCCATCGCCGCAGCGTGCTGGCTGGAATCGTCAACGGCGTGGACTATGCCCACTGGGATCCGGCCACCGACCGCTTCATCGCCCAGAACTATTCTCCTCAGGATCTGGCGGGAAAGGCCGAGTGCAAGCGCGATTTGCTGAAGCAGTTTGGTCTGCCGGAGGACCTGCAG
>CAYPHP010000843.1:0-2120 GCA_964410045.1 uncultured Acidobacteriota bacterium
GGCTCATTACCAGGTTATCGTGCAGCATGATGCGGAGGATATTGTCCACCCGAAGGCCTTCAAACTGATCAACCGGCTGGCCGACGAATATGACATGGTGCAAATCCCGGTGTTCCCGTTGGAGATGCCCTGGAGCCATTTTACTCACGGCACCTACTGCGACGAATTCGCGGAATACCAGGTGAAGGACATTTTCACGCGTCAAGCGGCAGGCGGGTTCCTGCCCTCGGCGGGGGTAGGCACGGCGTTCCGCCGCGAGGCCTTGGAAGAAATCGCCGCTCACTACCGGAATCAGATCTTCAACGTGAACACCTTGACCGAGGATTACGAGATCGGCCTGAAGTTCAGTCTGCACGGCAAGAAGCAGGTTCTGGTCCGCGAAGCGATAGCCGTAAATGGCGTCGGCAACGGTCACCGGAACGGCGGCAACGGGAAGTCCCGGGCCCGCAAGGAGTTCGTAGCCACTCGCGAGTATTTTCCCGACGGCTTCTTGGGGGCGGTCCGTCAGAAGTCCCGGTGGGTGATGGGCGTGGCCTTACAGACGTGGAAGGAGAGGGGCTGGGCTGGGCCGCTCTGCCAACTCTACTGGCTTTGGCGGGACCGCAAGGGTCTCCTCGGCAACCTGGTGACCATGGCCGGAAACTTGATCTTCCTTTACTGCCTGCTCATGGCGCTGTCGGCGCCGCTCCTCGACCAACCGTGGCGGCTCCAGGATGTCTTCCCGGCCCGCGGCTGGTTTTGGTGGCTGTTGGCGGCCAATACCTTCTTTCTGACGGAACGGGTCTTCTATCGCTTCTACGCGGTGCGCCAGATCTATGGAAACAAGCAGGCGTGGACCGCGCTGTTGAGGATTCCCTGGGGAAACTGCATCAACTTCGCCTCCACCGTGGTTGCGTTAAACACGTTCACGCTTTCCCGCCTGCTGAACCGAAATCTCGATTGGGCTAAGACCAGCCACGCCTTTCCCACACGCGAGCAACTGACCGAGTACAAGCGGCGCTTGGGCGACCTGCTGCTGGAGAACCGGGTGATCACCGCGCGCCAACTGGAGCACGCCTTGGAAGAACAGGATCACGGCAACGCGCGCCTCGGCCAGATCCTGGTCCGGCTGGGCTATCTGGCCGAGGAGGAACTGCTCCTCATGCTGGGAAAGCAGCAGAACCTGGAGGTCCGCGAAGTGGACCCCTACGCGATCGACCTTGAGGTCCTGAGGCGCTTGCCGCAAGACCTGGCTCGCTTCCATCGCGTGGTTCCAATTTCGTTTGTCAACGGCGCGGCTCTGGCGGTGGCTTCACCCGACGTGCTGGCCGACCATACCCGCACGGCCCTGGAGTCGGCCACCGGCCTAAAGATCCTCACCGTGCTGACCGCCCAGGCCGACTTTCGCTTCGCCCTGGATCGCGCCTACGGCCGCCTGGTATTCGACCCGTCCGGCAAGGTCCGGCTGGGCCAAGCCCTGGTCGCCGCCGGTTACATTACTTCGGAACAACTCGGCCAAGCGCTCCGCGATCAAAAGAACACTGGACTGCCGTTGGCGGAGATCCTCTTGGTGAACGGATTGGTCCAGGAGGGCCAGTTACGGCAGTGCCTGCAGGTTAGCGGTCGCGACTTCCGCCGCATCACCGCCCGCGATGCAGACACCGCCGTCGAGGACCTGATTCCACGCTCCTGGCAAAGGCAGTTCCTGGTCATGCCCCTCCATCGCCGCGATGGCCTGCTTACAGTGGCCACCGGCCATCCCCGCTCCGAAGCCGACCGGCGAATGCTGGAAGGCGCCGCCAAGTGCGGCATCGAATGGGTCCACGTCCCTCCGTGCGACATCACCGCCATCCTGGACAGTGATCCCCGGCTTCATCAGGTATAGTGGACAGGAAAAACCGAGGTGTCCTGATGAAGAGGAAGCTCACGACCGTCATTCTGACCGCGGCGATCGCTGCCGCCCTGGCGACCGGCGTTGCCGCGCAGCCGCGCCCCGCACCGAACCCGGAACTCGTAAAGTCGCGGAACGCCCTGGAGGCGGAGTTACAGTCCCTGGCCGTGGTCGAGCGCAAGGTGATGGTGCCGATGCGCGACGGCAAGCGCATGGCCGCCGACGTCTATCGCCCGAAGGATCCCTCGAA
>CAYPHP010000844.1:0-2119 GCA_964410045.1 uncultured Acidobacteriota bacterium
GCCGCATGGAGCTTGGTGGCAATTCATCTGGTCCGGCTAGGTCGTGCCGATGCGCTGATCTCCTGGTGGACGCCTGTCCTGCTGCCGGCGGGAATGCTGCTGGCCGACTTCGCCTCCGGCGGGGTCCACTGGGCCGCGGACACCTGGGGCAGCGAACGAATGCCGCTTCTGGGCCGCCGCTTTCTGCATCCCTTCCGCGTGCATCACATCAACCCCGACGACTTCCTGCTTCGCGATCCGATTGATTGCAACGGCGACGTGGCCATGCTGAATCTCCCCGTCCTGGCAGCGCTGTTTCTGGCGGATCCGGGGAACGCCGCGGTCTTCTGGCTGGCGTTTGTGATAGCCGCCTTGCCGACGAATCAAGTCCACCAATGGGCGCACCGTCCCGATCCGCCCCGGCCGGTTCGCTGGTTGCAGCGCTGCGGCGTGTTGCTGAATCCGGTCAGCCATCAACACCATCACCGTGAGCCGCACACCGCGAACTACTGCATCGCGACCGGATGGTGCAACGGTCCGCTCACGGCCATCGGTTTCTTCCCGGCGCTGGAACGGATCATCACCCGGCTCACTGGCCTCGAACCGCGCAAGGATGACCAGGAATTCAGCCAGGAAGCCCGTGCGTGAGCGAGCCTACCCACTTCGGGTCGGGCTGGATCAGCGGCGTACTCTCCACCGCGCTCGGAGCCATCGGACTGGGCGCGGTGCTCTGCTTTCTGAATCCGTCGCTGTTCACGATGCCGGAATTGCGCGGACTCTATCCCATTCCCTACGTCCGCGCGCTGCTGCACCTGTTTCTGGTGGGCGCATTTGTGCTTGGCGCGATCAGCGTTGTGCTTCGCCGGTCGAAGATTCTCGGCCTGACAGGGATGACCTTCACGCTGATTGCCGCGCTACTGGGCGGCTCGCAGGTTCCCATCCAGGGCGAGCTGCGGACCGGACCGTTTCTGGGTCTCGACTGGTTGCTGCTGAACTTGATGGCTTACTCGGCGCTCTTCATTCCTCTGGAGCGTCTTTTCGCCCTGCATCCGGAGCAGCCCATCTTTCGCCCCACATGGCGCACTGACCTGGTCTACTTCGCGGTCAGTTCCCTGCTGGTCCAGTTGACTACGCTGCTGACGCTCAAGCCCGCGATGGTCTTCTTCGACTGGGCTTCGCATCCCGCGATCCGCCAGTGGGTGGCGGGCCTTCCGTTCGCCGTGCAGTTCGTTGCCATTCTCTTCGTGAGCGATCTGGTGCAGTACTGGGTGCACCGCTTGTTTCACCGGATCCCCGTGTTGTGGCGCTTCCATGCGATTCATCATTCCGCCGAAACCATGGACTGGCTGGCCGGATCGCGCTTACACCTCGTGGATGTGGCCGTCACTCGCGGTTTGACCTACGTGCCCATCTATGTGCTTGGTTTTGCCGAAGCGCCGGTGTTTGCCTACGTGGTCTTCGTCAGCGTTCAGGCGACTTTCATCCACGCCAACGTTCGATTCGAGTTCCGCCCGTTGCGCTGGCTTCTGGCGACACCGCAATTCCATCACTGGCACCACGCCGCGGAACCCCAGGCCGTGGACAAGAACTTCGCCGTACACTTGCCGATTCTGGATTGGGCTTTTGGAACCGCGTACATGCCGCGACGCTGGCCGGCGTCATACGGCATCGCCGGCGGGCAGTCCGTGCCCGACGGCTTTGGCCGCCAATTCGTGCATCCGTTCCGTCAGGCCTGAGTCAGGCGGTCGAGAAACTCTCGAACTCGCCGGACTCTTTGTTCGTCTACTGGCGCGGAAGGCTCTTCGGGGCTGCGAACCGCGCGGCCGAAATGGAATTCCCGGCAGCCGCTCCCTCGAACCCACTGCGGAAGATTCTCGAGGGTCAGCCCACCGCCGGCGATGAACTGAAGGCTCTCGTCGCCCAGGCCCGCCAACGTTTCCGCAGGTCCGCCGGAGAGGATGCGGTCGGCGCGACCGTGGCGGCGAACGGCGGCCAGCTTGCGTCCGGGAGGGCCAACGGCAGCGTCGAAACAGCGATGCAGCGTGAGCTTCCAATGAGCTGGCGCACCGGTCAAGGCGTCGTCCAGGGAATGAAAGTCCAGTGCCCCGGTCGGGTAGACAAAGCCGCAAACCAGGCCCTC
>CAYPHP010000845.1:0-2116 GCA_964410045.1 uncultured Acidobacteriota bacterium
TCTTAGAGTTCGACTCCACCACGGTCCGGACCGCGTCCGCTCAGGTCACCGATCCAAGCCATTCCTTCGAAGCCGCACAAACCCTGGCGAACCACCTCATCGATCCTGCGCTCCGCGGCGTCTTGGTGCTCTCCGATGGACTGAGCGTCAACGGGAGTGAGCTGATCCGCGGACTGAACGCGGTGCTCCCAGCACACGTGGTGGTTTCGGGAGGATTAGCCGGCGACGGCGACCGATTCAAACGAACGTGGGTAGTGAAAGATGGGCTTCCCGTCTCTGGGTATGTCACAGCGGTAGGATTCTATGGCTCAGCGATCCGGCTCACCCACGGATCCAAAGGCGGATGGGACCTTTTCGGACCGGAACGGCTTATCACTCGTTCCCGAGGGAATGTCCTGTACCAACTGAACCAGAAGCCGGCGCTCCAGCTCTATAAAGACTACTTGGGCGAACTCACCGGCGGGCTACCCGGCACCGCGCTCCATTTCCCCCTCGCCATCCGGCAAACGCAACAAGACGCCAAACGTCTGGTCCGCACCATCCTCGCCGTCGACGAGAGCGCTCAATCCCTCACGTTCGCGGGAGATATGCCGGAGGGGGCTTATGCCCAATTCATGCGCGCCAATTTCGACCGGCTGATTCAAGGCGCCTCCGATGCCGCCACCGTGGCGGCCACACTGGGGGCAAACTCCTCTCCTATTCTGTCGATTGCCATCAGCTGCGTCGGACGGCGCCTCGTACTGGGTGAACGTACTGAAGAAGAAGTCGAGGCGGTCTTTGACATGTTGCCAAAAGGCGCGGCGCAGATCGGGTTCTACTCCTATGGCGAGATCTCTCCCTACAGCACGGGGCACTGCGACCTCCACAATCAGACCATGACCCTGACCACGATTTCAGAGGCCGCCTGAGGCTGACGATGCATCCACTCCTGGGACGACAACTGAAGCGCTTGGGCCTCGATCCTGCGAGCTGCCCTACAGACCTGGCAGGCTGGCAAGCCATGTTAGATCGCATCAGTCAAAGCTATGCCGAAAACGATCAGGGCAGAGCTCTGTTAGAGCAATCCCTCGACGTTACTTCCCGGGAAATGCAGGGGCTGTACGAAGACCTCCGGCGGTCCGGAGAAACAGAGTTGGCAAAAGAGCGGAACAAACTGGGAGCTGTCCTCCACTCACTCGGCGACGGGCTCTGCGTCGTCGATGCCCAGTGGAAGATCGTCCTCATGAATCCGCAGGCCGAAGAGTTGTTCGGCGTGCCCCTCGCCACTCTGACGGGCCAGCCGGTGTACCACTTCCTCTCGCCAGGCCCCGAAGAGTTCAGCCACGAATGCCTCATCACAGACACGTCGATCCCACCGCTCGAACAAGGCATTCCCTTCCGCACCGATGACGGGATTCTGTTGAGAGTCGACGGCCAGATGATGCCCATCTCACTGGTGGTCACGCCAGCCTCAACCCAGGGCGTGGTAAACGGCGCGGTGCTGGTCTTCCGGGACGCCACGGCCCAGAAGCGAACGGAGGAACAGCGGATGGAAAATGCAGGGCTCCTCCGCCGGGTGCAGGCTGGGCTGCTGGAATTAGCCACGAATGCAGACCTCTATCGCGGAGAACGCTCCGACGCCTTTCACGTCATTACGCGGGTCGCTTCACAGAGTCTTCGCGTGGCTCGCGCCAGTATCTGGTTTTTCACGGACGCTCACGCAGCCATTCGCTGCGCCGATCTGTTCGAACAAGCGACCGATACCTATTCGAGCGGAGTGGAACTGCCCGCCACCGGATTTCCTCGCTATTTTGCGGAACTGGCGACGGAAGATGTCATCGTCGCCAACCAGGCCCAGACCGACCCCAAAACATCCGAATTCGCAACCAGCTATCTCATCCCGCTCGGGATTACCTCCATGATGGACGTGCCCATCTGGGCTGAAGGGAAGATGGTCGGTGTCATCTGCCATGAACATATCGGACCAGCCAGAGTCTGGACGGCAGAAGAACAGCAATTCGCCACCTCGGTGGCCAATACGGTGTCATTGGTCTTGGAAGCCGCAGATCGCCGCAAGGCCGAGCAGGCGCTCCGGGACCTTTCAACATTCCAGAAAGCCATGCTGGACAACGCCGGG
>CAYPHP010000846.1:0-2113 GCA_964410045.1 uncultured Acidobacteriota bacterium
GACAGATCCACAACTTCCGCGCCTGACGGGACTGCCTGCGCGCCGACCGCGGTAATCTTGCCGTCTTTCACCAGGATCACCTGGTTGCGAGCCACCGCGCCGGTAGCCGGATCGATCAGGTTGCCTGCGCGCACGGCGATGGTCTGGCCGGCCAGGGGCATCGTTGCCACCAGCAACACCGTCAACGAAATCCACTTCTTCATACCTTTCCTCCAGGTGACGGAGGATAGCACAAGCTCCGGCGCATCCAATCCTCCAGGTAAGACGCAACCATAAGTTCTTTCCCTTCAGACGCTTTCCCCGCAGTTCACGTTTGTCATTCGCGTGTTTCCCAGCGCATCGACTCTTTTCGCGAACCAGCGCAAGGTGGGCGCTGGAGGAGAACATGACCAAGCGCGTACTGATCGTGAACTGCTACTTCGACGAAACCCGCCGGGCGCTTCAGCTCAGCAACAAGATGCCCCAGGCCATGGGGCCGTCGTTCCTGGCCGGAGCGCTCTCGCCGGACTTGTGCGAGATCCGCTTGTACGACGAAGTCTCCGGCGGACCGCTGGAAGATCCCGACCTGCTGGCGTGGCCGGACATGCTGGTGCTCACCGGCTTGACCGTCGCGTTCGACCGCATGCTGCACCTGACCGCTTATGCGCGCACCCGCAATCCGCGGGTGATCGTGGTGGCCGGCGGCCCCGCGGTTCGCGCGCTGCCGATTCGCTCCGCGGAGTTCTTCGACTACGTCTGCCTGGGTGACGTGGAAGAGCTGCGCGACGTGGTACGCGAGGCATTCGGACGGGCCTTCGTGGCTGACCAGATGATTCCTCGCTTTGATCTGGCCTCTTGGATCACGTGGCTCGGATATGTCGAATCCAGCCGCTACTGCAACTTCCGCTGTTCTTTCTGCGCTCTGACGGGTGAAGGCCGCGGCTACACGAAGTACTCGCTCAACGACATTCGCCGTCAGATCGAGGCCATGGGCCGCAAGAAGGCCATGCTTTTCATCGACAACAATTTCTACGGCAACGATCGGAACTATTTCCTCGATCGCGTGGAGTTGGCGGCGGAGATGCGCCGCCGGGGATACTTCAAGCGCTGGTCGGCGCTGGTGACCAACGACTTCTTCTACAAACAGGAGAATCTGGAAGCGGTCCGCGACGCCGGATGCTTCGGTGTGTTCAGCGGCGTCGAGTCCTTCGACGCGGAGTGGCTGCGCAACTCGAACAAGCTCCAAAACACCCGGCTCCCCCAGGTGGAGATGATCCGCAACTGCCTGGAGCAGGGGCTGGCCTTCTTCTACGGCGTGATCATGGACGTCACCACGCGCCGTGTTGCGGACCTCGAGCGGGAACTGGAGTTCATCACCGGCAATCCGGAGATGTCTCTGCCGGGCTTCATCACCTTGCCGATCCCGTTGCTGGGCACGCCTTTCTTCCGCGACTGCTTGGAAAAAGAGGCCTTCCTGCCGAACACCAAGCTGCGCGACCTGGACGGCACCACCGTGTCGCTGCGTCCGCTCGATGACCCTGCGCGGGTGCTGCGATTCGTGAAGGACATTCAGAATCTGCGCGGCAATCGGGGCCGTGTGCTCAAGCATGCGGTCCAGTTTGCGGCGCGCTATGGCCGGTCGCTCTCCCCCTTCCAGATCGGGACCTGCGTAGGCACCGCGGCATTGCTCTGCGCCGGCAACGCGGTCACCGCGCCGGGATGGAGCAACCGCTTTCGCCGGACGGTTCAGCCGCGCACTCACCTCAGCACCACAGAGCCGCTGGACGCGGTTTACACGCCGGCCTTTCCCGTGGCGTCGCGGTTCGAACGCTACTTCCAGCCGACCATGGTCATCGACGGCGCGGGACGGCTCTCGGAAGATCTGGAGGAGTTGGCCGTGTCCGACGCAGTCGGCGCGGTCTAAGGAGACGCACATGCGATTCACACTGATCATCCTTGGTTTCACGCTGCTGTTCTCCGGCTGCTCGATCCGGAAAATGGCGCTCAGGAAAGTCGGCGACGCGCTGGCCAACAGCGGAACCACCTTTGCCAGCGACGACGATCCGGTGCTGATCAAGGACGCCGCCCCATTCAGCCTGAAGCTGATGGAGAGCATACTGGCCGAGACGCCGGG
>CAYPHP010000847.1:0-2109 GCA_964410045.1 uncultured Acidobacteriota bacterium
CGGTCCACCCGAAGTTGCGATCCTGCATATCAAGCTGGCGCAGGCTGGATACGCGGATCGCGCGGAACGGGCCGAGGTCGGTGTAACGGAATCCATAGAGCAATCGGAGCAGGGAAGTCGCCAGCCAGTTGCCGAAGCGTTGATGAGGCTGGAGCGCGCCGCGCTCGGCGCGTCCCAGCACGCGCGAGCCGATCACCAGGTCGGCGCGATCCGCGGCGATCGGCTCCACGAGCGTGACCCCTTCCCCGGCGACGTCGCTGCCGTCGGCGTCCATGAACACGACGATCTCCGCGCGCGGATCGAGCCGGGCCAGCGCAGCCAGGCAGGCGCTCCCGTAACCACGCCGCGATTCCGTCACCACGGTGGCTCCGGCTGCGGCGGCCACCTGCGCGGTCCGGTCGGTGCTGCCGTTGTCCGCCACCAGCACCTGCGCGTAGACGCCGGCAGGCAATTCCGCCAGCACGCCGGCCAGGGCCTGCTCCTCGTTCAACGCCGGAATCACCAGGCTGATGAAAGGCATGGTTCCAGCCCGATTATTGCCGGGTCTCACCGTTGCGCACACGACTTTCGTTGGGCATAATTGAAGGAGAGATGAGTGAATCCCGACTTCTTGACTGGAAGGCCTGGATCAAAGACCTGGTGCTCTCGGTCTTCATCGCCGGCGTGATCATCGTCTTTCTCTACCAGCCGGTGCGCGTGGAAGGCACCAGCATGATGCCCCTGCTGCTGGACCAGGAGCGCATCTTCATCAACAAGTTCATCTACAAGTTCGACGACATCCATCGCGGCGACATTGTGGTGTTCTGGTATCCGCTCGATCCCAGCAAATCCTACGTCAAGCGGATCATCGGCCTGCCGGGCGAAACCGTCAAGATCACCGGCGGACGGGTGCTGATCAACGGAAAGGAACTGCGGGAAGACTACTTGCGCACCGATTTTCGCGACTCGCAGAGCCTGCCTGCGGTGCGGGTGGAGCCGGACCACTATTTCGTGATGGGCGACCACCGCACTTCCTCCAACGACAGCCGGGCCTGGGGCACGGTGGCCCGCAGCTTCATCTACGGCCGCGCCGTGCTGGTCTACTGGCCGGTCAGCCACTTTGGCCGCGTGCAGTAGCCGCACGGCACCTGATATACTCATTCGCTGATGCAAGCGATCCTGGCGCTCGAAGACGGCAAAGTTTACCGCGGGATCGGCTATGGAGCGCACAGTGAATGCTCCGGGGAAGTTGTCTTCAACACCGCGATCACCGGCTACCAGGAGATCTTCACCGACCCTTCGTACGCCGGGCAAATCGTAATCCTGACCAACCCGCAGATCGGCAACTACGGCACCAGCGCCCAGGACAACGAGTCCACGCGGCCCTACATAGAAGGGTTGGTGGTCCGCGAGTTCAGTTCCGTCGCCAGCAACTGGCGCAGCGGCGAGCGCGCCCAACAGTTCCTGGAGAAGCAGCGCATCCCGGTGATCGCCGAGCTGGACACGCGGGCCATCGTCCGCCACCTGCGCAACCAGGGCGTGATGCGCGGGATCATTTCCACGCTGGAAACCGACGGCGACAAACTGGTGGCGCGCGCCCGCGCGATTCCTTCCATGGCCGGCCTGGACCTGGCCAGCAAGGTGTCGACGCCGCAACGCTACGTCTGGACCGACGGGCCCATCGAAATCCGCGGCGCGGCGACCAGCCCGCAGGAACTTCCACTGCACGTGGTCGCTTACGACTTTGGGATCAAGAGCAATATCATGCGGCGGCTGGTGGCGGTGGGCTGCCGCGTGACCGCGGTCCCCGCGCTGACGTCGGCGGATGACGTGATGGCGCTGAAGCCCGACGGCGTGTTTCTCTCGAATGGTCCGGGCGATCCCGAGCCGTTGCAGGTGCAAGCGGCCAACGTGCGCGCGTTGTTCGGGAAGGTCCCGATCTTCGGCATTTGTCTGGGGCAGCAGATCCTTGGTCTGGCCTTCGGAGGGAAGACTTACAAGCTGAAGTTCGGCCATCGCGGCGCCAATCATCCGGTGAAGAACCTGCTCACCGGCAAGGTGGAAATCACCTCGCACAATCACGGTTTCGCCGTGGATCCTGACTCGCTGCCGGCGTCGGACGTGGAGATC
>CAYPHP010000848.1:0-2098 GCA_964410045.1 uncultured Acidobacteriota bacterium
ATTCCGTTGGGTCCTGCCGCCTTGGCAGACGTGAAGCCTGGAGACGAGATCGCGGCCGTTGAAGGCACGCCTGTAGAAGCCCGCACCAACCTCGATCAGTTGTTGGAACATAAGGTGGCGCGACGGGTCATGCTGTCAATACTCTCCGGCGGCGGCAAGCGGGACGTAGTGGTCCGGCCAATCACGACCGCGGCCGAGAAGCAATTGCTATACCGCCAGTGGGTGGATCAACGGCGCGAGTACGTCAGCAAGGCCAGCGGCGGACGGCTGGGCTACGTGCACATGCCCGACATGTCCGCCAATTCACTCGAACAGTTGCACGTGGACCTGGACCCGGAAAACCACTCCCGCGAAGGTGTGGTGATCGACCTGCGCAACAACAACGGCGGTTTCGTCAACGTCTACGCAATCGACGTGCTGGCTCGCCGCCACTACCTGACGATGACCTTCCGCGGCATGCCTTCCGCCCCGGCCCGCACCGTGTTGGGCCAGCGCGCCTTGGAACTGCCCACGATCCTTGTGACCAACCAGCATTCTCTCTCTGACGCGGAGGATTTCACCGAGGGCTATCGCGCGCTGGGCCTGGGCAAAGTTGTCGGCGAGCCCACCGCCGGATGGATCATTTACACGGGCGGCGCCACTCTCATAGACGGATCAAACCTGCGGCTTCCTGGGACGCGCATCACCACACGCGACGGTCAGGACATGGAACTGCATCCCCGCCCCGTGGACATTCCGGTAGTGCGCGCCATCGGGGAGACTGGCCGCGACAGCCAGCTCGACGCGGCGATCAAGGAACTTCTGGCCCAGATCGGCCGCAGGTAACTACAACAATTTGGCGACCTCTGGGTGGCCACGTTCCGTGGCCAGGTCGCGCGCGGTGTGGCCCGCCTCGCTCTTCAGGGAACGGTCCGCGCCGCGGTCGAGCAGCATCCGGACCAACTCTTCCTGACCGTTGGCCGCCGCTGCGTGCAGGGGCGTGAAGCCGCCATGCTGACGGGCGTTGGGATCGGCGCCGTGCTGGAGGAGGATCGCGCAGATCGCCACGTGCCGGCCCGCTGCGGCGGCATGCAGGGCGGTTACCTTCATCGCGTTGGACGCGGCGGTATCCACACGGGCGCCGTGCGCCAGCAGGAACTCAGCAACCGCAGGGTGCCCGAAGAAGCTCGCCAGGGCCAACGGCGGAAAGCCATCCGGGGCCAACGTATTCACGCAGGCGGGATCGGCCTCGACCATGGCCTTGACCTGCTCCAACGCGCCCACCGCGCAGGCCTCGTAGAGCGTTAGCGGCACTCCCCTGCTGAGCAGGAACTCCACCACGCCGCGCTGCATCCGGTATTGAGCCGTCAGAATGGCCGACTCGCCTTTCTCCGACTTGGCGTTTACAAGCGATGGATCGGCCGCAACCAACTCAGTCACCTTGGCAACATCGCCCGCCTGACACGCTTCAATCATCGATCTGTGTTCATCTGTGCTCATCTGTGGTTCCATAATACCGTGAATGTTCGCATTATCTTGGTCCGGCCGCGCAATCCCGTGAACATCGGCGCCGTGGCGCGAGTGATGGCCAACTTCGGGTTCAGCGACCTGGTGGTGGTGAATCCGTATCCGCCGTCGTGGGAGGAGGCGCGCCGCGCGGGTCCGGGCGCGGAGGAAATAATCCGCGCGGCCAAAGTCACCGCAACGCTCGCCGAAGCGGTCGTGGGATGCCAACGCGTGGTGGGAACCACATCCGGCGCGCGGCGTCGGATGGACCAGCAGCTGCGGGCGCTTCCAGACTTCCGGATCAGGGGCAAGACGGCCTTGGTCTTCGGTTCGGAGAAACACGGGCTCGACAAGGAAGACCTCAGCCATTGCCACGAACTCTTGCGCATTCCCACAACGCGGGCAACCCCGAGCATGAACCTGGCTGCCGCCGTGGCGGTTTGTTGCTACGAGTTGGCGCGCAAGAAGGAACGAGGACCGAGAAATAAGGAACGAGTAGCCGAGGCGGGTCAGGTATTGCGCCTGCTCGACCAAGCAGCCGAGGTCCTGGAAAAAGCTGGATTCCTCGACTCGCAACGCCGGGCTTCGCACTTGCGCAAGCTGCGCCAGCTCG
>CAYPHP010000849.1:0-2083 GCA_964410045.1 uncultured Acidobacteriota bacterium
GACGCACCACAACACGCTGGACATCGACCTGTACCTGCGCATCGCGCCCGAGCTGTATCTGAAGCGGCTGACCGTCGGCGGGCTGGACCGCGTGTATGAGATCAACCGCAACTTCCGCAATGAGGGCATCAGCACGCAGCACAACCCTGAGTTCACGATGCTGGAGTTCTACCAGGCGTATGCGGATTACCGCGACCTGATGCAGCTGACGGAAGAGATGCTGGCGTTCGTGGCGCAGGAAGTGAACGGGACGACGAAGACCACTTTCAACGGCCACGAGATCGACTTTGCGGACTGGCAGCGGCTCTCGATGCGCGAGGCGATCATCAAATACTGGCCGACGGAGGCTGGTGCCGCGCCAACGATGGCGGACTTTGCGAGCAAGGAGGCCGTGGGTGAGCTGGTAAAGCGATTCAACGCTGCCTGCACACCCCACATGCCCTACGACCCGAGCGACCCTGCGGGCAAGACCATTGTGGCGTTGTTTGAGGCGGTGGCGGAGCCGCACCTGATCCGGCCGACGATCCTGTATGACTTCCCCGTGGTGATCTCACCGCTTTCCAAGAACAAGCCGGATGAGCCGGAGTGGGTGGAGCGGTTTGAAGTGTTCGTAGGGGGGCTGGAGATCGGCAACGCCTTCAGCGAGTTGAACGACCCCGAAGAGCAGCGCCGCCGCTTCGAACAACAGCTGGCGGAAAAGGCCCGGGGCGATGAAGAAGCCCATGCGATGGATGAGGACTACATCCGCGCGTTGTCCTATGGCATGCCACCCACGGGGGGCGAGGGCATCGGGATCGACCGCGTGACTATGCTGCTCACGGGGTCGAAGTCCATCCGCGACGTGATCCTGTTCCCGCTGCTGCGGCCGCAGAAGGCGGCCGAGGTCGAGGAAGGGCCGGCGGAAGAGAGCCCGTACGGCGAGTAGTCCGCGTCTTTTCCTGCGCTCGCAGCATCCATAGCAAGAGACCACCATGCCATCCGACCCGGTAAGCCCGTTCTACTTTGATGAAGCCACGCGCCAGCGCCTGGGGCAGCGGCTCGTCGAGATCATCAATGCGTATTACGCTTCCCTGCCCACTCGTCCGGTACAGCTGCCGGCGGAGGAAAGGACGTTCGCTGCGCTCGCGGACAAGATGCCGGAAGAGGCGTCAGACCCGGTGCAGGTGCTCAATGAGATGAGTGCGCAGCTGGTCGACAAAGGATTCCACGTCCCCAGCGCCAACTACTTTGGGCTGATGAATCCCACGCCTACATACATGGCGGTGCTGGCGGAGGCGTTGGTGGCGGCGCTGAATCCGCAACTGGCGACGCAGGCGCGGTCGCAGTTGGCCTCAAAGATCGAGAATGAGACCGTGCGCTGGATCGCCGAGCGCGTGGGGTGGAAGGGCGAGTCCGGCGGGACGTTCACCAGCGGCGGCAATGAGGCCAACTTCAGCGCGCTGGCGCTGGCACTGGCACACTCGTTTCCGAATGTGATCGAGGAAGGCGTGGCCACAATCGGCGGGCAGCCGGTGGTGTATGCGTCGGCGGAGTCGCATCATTCGCTGGATAAGTCCGTGGGACTGCTTGGGCTGGGGCGCAAGGCGCTGCGCCGCGTCGCCGTCAATGAACGCGTGCAGATGGACGTCCGCGAACTGGAAAAAGCGATCACCGCGGACAAGGACGCAGGACGCAAACCGTTCTGCGTGGTAGCGACGGCGGGGACAACGAACTCCGGAGCAATCGACGACATCACCGCCATCGCCGAGGTCTGCCGCAAGCACCAGCTATGGCTGCATGTGGACGGCGCCTACGGCGCCGGCGCGATCTTCAGCGACAAGCACCGCAACCTGGTGCGCGGCATCGAGTTAGCGGATTCTGTCACCATCGACCCGCACAAGTGGCTGGCGATGCCCTTTGCGGCCGGCGTGATCATCACGAACCATCCGGAGCTGCTGGAGACGACGTTCGGGACCCATACGCCGTACATGCCGAAGGTGGCAGGCTCCACGATAGTGGACAACTTCAAGCTCAGCATGCAGTGGTCGCGGCGGATGAATTCGCTGAAGGTCTATCTCACGCTGAAGACCCACGGGCGCAAGGC
>CAYPHP010000850.1:0-2083 GCA_964410045.1 uncultured Acidobacteriota bacterium
AGCACTGCTCAAACCTTGAAAAGTTATCATATACGGCACAAGGATTGCAAGGGCGGTCTTCGACTGCCCGACACCCCGCCGTCCCCTCCTGCCGAACCTCAAAAAACGCCTAAAATTGAGCAAAAACGCGCTGGCACCAGTACACTACCAGATCCGTCTGACCTATGAAACGCTGGTGGATTTTCGGCGCGATTGCCCTGCTCGCCATTATCGCCGCTTTTTGGATTTTGCGCAAACCCACCGGTGGCCGCGACGCTGCCTCCCCGGACTTGATGCGGCACGTTCCCGCCCACGCCACATCGGTTGTGTACATTGACGTGGAGAAATTTCGCGCATCGCAATTCATCGCTCGCATGCAGTCGCTGCTGCCCGACGTGAAGGAAGATCCCGAATACAAACGGTTCGTCACGGCTACGAACTTCGACTATTCGCGCGACCTAAGCCAAGTGGTCGTCGCTTTCGCGAACACCAAAGACTCCCCGCACACATTGGCGTTCGCCAAAGGAAATTTCAATCGCGAAAAATTGATGAAGCATGCCGTCTCCAATGGCCGGGTGAAACACATCGACGGCGTGGAAGTGCTCTTCGCATCTCGCGAGCCCCAGTCGCCGGGATTCGTTGTCCTCTCCGACGATCGTGTTGCGGTTGCGGAAGCTGCTCCGAACAACGCGGAGTATTTGGCCGCGCTCGCAAAATCAAGAACTCATCCCGGGCCTTCCACGGATTTGCGCGAGCGCATCGCCCGAGTGTCTGCCGCTCCCTTTTTCGCAGCCGGACGCGCCGAAGACGTCACCAGGCATCTGCCACCCCGCGGTACCAGCACTGCAAGCGCACCGCTCGACCAGGCGCGAGAAATCCTGAAGAATGTCCGCTGGTACGGATTGGCGGCCCAACCGGAAGGCAATTCGCTGCGCGTGTTGCTGGAAGCCGAATGCGACAACGTGCTGCGCGCCGGTCAACTGAGCGTGTTGCTCGATAGCGCGCGTCTTATCGCTCGCGCCGCGCTGCAGGATCCCAAAACGCGTCGGCAATATCCACCGGCCCAAATCGCCATGCTCGAAGAGCTGCTCCATAGCGCGCAAATCTCACGCGACCAGCACCGTGTGCGACTGAGCCTGGTGGTTTCCGCAGAATTGTTCGGGAAGTGAATTTGACTGCAGAGTGCTGCTAATCGCCCGATGTGGTCGTGCCGCTGCGCAAGTAGCGCCACGGATTCACTGGCGCGCCGCGCAAGCGCACTTCGTAGTGGACGTGCGGGCCGGTAGAGCGTCCGCTGGTGCCGACGAAGCCGATCACCGCGCCCCGAGTGACTCGCGTGCCGATGCTGGTATTGAACGCCGAAAGATGCCCGTACCAGGTGGAAAGTCCGAAACCGTGATCCACCACCACCACTCGGCCGTAGCCCGCTCGCATTTCCACCGCGGTCACCAGCCCGTCGGCCGTTGCTCGCACTGGATCGGCGTAGTTCGAGGAAATATCCACGCCGGCATGAAACGCGCCTTCACCGTTGAACGGATCCAGGCGCTCTCCAAAGCTCCCGCTGATGTGCCCTTGCACAGGCCACATGGAAGGCGTGTAGGAAAGGTCGCTCCACGCGCGGCCGGGCATCAGTTGCATGCCGCCTTGCGCGGCCAATGCAACCGACGTCGCATTCTTCATCAGGAAATAATATTGATCCACAGTGCGCTGGTGATTTTCCGAGGACTCCGGTTCCAGCGGGTTGCCGGCGGCGTCTTCCGCCAGCCCGAACGGAGTGTTGCGGAAACGCGTGATGCCGTAGCTGACAGCCACTTCGGTGGCCAGCGATTGCAGCGACGAAAGCCGCTGGTTGCTGTCGCGGACCATCTCCTGCAAATTCGAATACCGCTTCTGCATTGTTTCTTGTTCTGCGCGCAGGGCGTTGTAATCCGCCACTTTCCACAGCATGCGGCTGTAAGAGGCCAGCGCGCCCACCACCGTGATGCCGCCGATCACAATCAACGCCAGCACCGCGTGCAACGCGTAGTACGGCACACGCAACTTGCGGACCGTGCCGCGTTGGCTGGAAGCGACGACAATGGTGTAGGACTTCTTCAATTTCCCT
>CAYPHP010000851.1:0-2078 GCA_964410045.1 uncultured Acidobacteriota bacterium
CAGCATCCTGGGGGTGTATTCGCTCCTGCCCACCAAGGAAACGCTGGCGCGGGCCAAGGCCGCGGCCGCGGCAGCCGTGGCCTTCGACGATCAACTGGCCGAGGGGCACACGTCTCTGGGATTCATCCTTTCAGCCTACGACGTGGACCTGCCGGGCGCGGACACAGAATTCCGGCGCGCCCTGGAACTAAATCCCGGATACTGGGTGACGCCTTACTGGTATGCGATGTTCCTAACGCAAACGGGAAGGTTCGAGGAGGCCGAACGCCAGATCCGGAAGGGCATGGAACTGGAGCCGCTCTCACCCGTCGTGGCTCACGGCGCGGCCATGAACTCCATCATGGCCCGGCGCTACGACGAAGCAGTCGAGCGCTGCAAGAAAGGACTGTCCAACGATCCCAATCACCATTTCATTTTGCATATGTGGATGGGGATCGCGCTGCAGTGCCAGGGAAAACATGCCGAGGCCATCGAGCAGTTGGAGCAATCGGTGGCTCGGGGCGGCCGGGAAGTCTCGTGGGCCGTCGGTTTCCTGGGCCACGCCTACGGAGTCGCCGGGAGACGGGCGGAGGCGCTGGCGATCTTGAAGGAGCTTCAGGATCGGGCGGATCACAGCAGTGTCGACTGCATGGCATTCATGTTGGTGTATGTCGGCCTTGGGGACGTCGAGAATGCCTTGGCCTGGACCGAAAAGGGCGGAGAGAATCGCGGCATGTTGCCCATCCTGATCAAAGGCGACCCCCGGCTCGATTCCTTGCGCTCCGAGCCGCGATTCCAGGCGGTCCTACGGCGGCTGAACCTGGCTTCGTGATCATGCTGACGCGCCGCAGCTTCCTCGCCAGTGCCGCCTCCGTTCCCTTGCTGGCTCAGGATCCGCCCACGCGTCCGCACGTGCTGGTGATGGCCGCGGGGCGGATGCGTTACGAATGTCTCGGCGCCGCAGGCAACGCCGACATCCGCACGCCGCACCTCGATGCGCTGGTCAGCGATGGCATCTTCTTCCGCAGCGCCTATGCCACGTGGCCAGGAGTGACGCCGTCGCGCTACTCGCTGCTCAGCGGACAGTTTGCCCGCCAGCATCGCGGGCGCTCCAACCGGGCGACGATGTTGCCGGGGACTCCCACCTTCGCGACGCTGCTGCGCGACGCGGGCTATCGGACACGGGCTGTGGGCAAGATGGGGTTCAATCCGCCGCGTCTCGACGTCGGGTTCCAGCAACTCGATCTGGCGGACGAAGAGACTCCGCAAGCAGCCACTGAAGCGGGCGATCGCGCCGTCGCCGCGATCTCCCGGTGGGACGCCGCCCAGCCGCAATTGCTGCTGGTGGGATTTCCCAACGCCGATCCCTCCACGCCCTGGGATCGCGCCTACGATCCGGATAAGGTCCGCCTGTTACCCGGCTGGACCGAGCGCCTCACCGATCAGGACGTTCGCTATCGTCCCGGCTTGTTCGACGAGACGATCTTCCGCAACATCGATCAGGACGAGATGCGCCGCCTGATGGCCCGGGAGTATGGAGCCGTGTCGCACGTGGATGCGCAAGCCGGACGCATCTTGGACGCGCTCAAGAAAAAGGGTCTGTACGACGCCACATTGATCATCTTCGTGGCCGACTGCGGCGAGTACCTGGGATTCCACCACCTCTACCGCACCAACAACTACATGTACGACCCGGTGATGCGCATTCCGCTGATCATCAAGATGCCGCGCCAGTTCTATGCGGGGTCGTCCACCGACGCGCAGGTCACTCTGCCTGACGTCACCAGTACCATCCTGACCATGGCCGGATTGCCCAAGCCACCGGATATGCGCGGACAAAACCTGTTCCTGGTGCTTTCGGGGCGGCGCTTCGGACACCTCTACGTCTTCGCCGAGGACCCGTGGTTCCTGATGGCCCGATCGGCAGGCCGCAAGCTGCTCTACACCGGCGATTCCGGGCGCTCGCTCTTCTTCGACCTCGAGCGCGATCCGCTGGAGATGCGCAACGCCATCAACGAGCCGCTGTATCAAGGCGACATCCAGCGCATGCAGGACGCGCTGCTGACGTGGCTGCACCTGGAGACGCAGTCTGAGCCCTA
>CAYPHP010000852.1:0-2076 GCA_964410045.1 uncultured Acidobacteriota bacterium
GCATAACTGACCACTCGGACAGTGGCATCGAGATTGACGGGATTGTCGAATTTCGGGCGGACTTGCAGATGCCTGACTTGCAGTTCATAGGGAGCCTGGTCGATCGCCAGCAGGAGCGCCATCAGATCAGGCAGTTGAATGCCATCCAGGCGAAGGTCAACCGCGGTTTCCTGATACCCTTGCGCCAGAGCCTGGACTTGCGGCTGCATCCCGGCTATCCGCTCCCGCACATGGGCCTGATTCGCCGCCTCTTCGATAAATGCCAGGAGAGAGAACCCTGCGTCGGTCACCGGCATCCGCTGTTCCGCGCGGGTCAGCCGCGCGCGCTTGCTCGCATAGTCGGCGCCCAACGCCGCCAGTTCGCTGCTCTCCCGCTGCTTTTTGGCCGCCTGGCGATCCAAGCGATCCATGGTCGCCAGCAGGGGATCGACGACCAGCAGGAAGAGCAGGCTCGCCACGACCACGCCGCCGCCAACCGACAGGATCATGCGTTCGCGCGGAGCCAGATGCGTCCACCGTTCCCGTAATTGGTGCATCATGGCTGGGCCACCGTCACGTTCATGCGAAACACCACCTGATTCGAGGACGCGCCCACCCGGGTCTCGCTTACGGCCACATCTTTGAAGACCCCGCCGGCCGAATAGGTCTGTTTAATCTTCTCCACGGCTTCGAATGAGGTCGTCTCGCCTTCGAGCAACACCAGCGGGCCGTCGACCGTCAGATCGCGAATCTTGACCGACGCGCCGGACGGCATCTGTTTCATGAAGGCTGCCATCGTGGCAAGCACATGCTGCTGCGACCCATCGACGACGGCAAGCGCCTTGTCGACCGCGGTAATGCGAAAACGGGCCTGATCCAATTCTTCGCCCGGCGCGGCCCCCGGCTCAAACAGTTGCGCATATTGCCCCTGAAGCGCCGTCTTCAGTTGTTGCACGCGCTGTTCTTTCAAAGAGAGATGTGTCAACCCGTCCGCGAGAGCCAGCGCCCCCAGCACCACGGCACCCACGAGAGCCAGCCGCTTATCGCGCGCCGAGGTCTTGGACTGCGGAGCGTTCGCATCCGAGACGGCCTTCAAATCAAGGGCCAGACCGGCCGGCGTCGGCTTGAAGCGCCACTTCGGCCGGATCAGTTTCGGATGGATCGCCAACCCGAAGGCGATAGAGAAGGCGCGCGGGCTGTTCAACCCGAACCCCTGGCGCGGACCGACCGGATAGAGCCCCAGTTGATGCGCGACATATCCGCCGATTTCTCTGAGTTTGGCCCCTCCGCCGGAGACCCAGCAGTGGGTCAGACGCCCGCGCTCAGCCCCTTCATAGCCTTGGATCGTGACACGCAGTTCTTTGAGCAGCGGCTCCAGCCAGGCCTCGACCTGTTGGACATTCAGGCTGCGCTTGCGCCGTTCGGCATCGGCAAAACTGCAGGCATGCCGCACCGCCAACGCATGAGTCAGGTGATTGCCGCCCCACAACACGGTCCGCAAAACCACCGGACGCCCTTCATGCACCAGACAGATGGTCGTCTTGGTCGCGCCCACATCGATAATAGCCAGATCGTGGGGAACGTGGCCGCCCTCTTGTTGAAGGAACTGCGTCACCGAATACAGGGCCATGGCATCGACATTGATCGCCGCCGGCTCAATGTCGGCCTGAGCAAGGAAACGCAGATGTTCGGCCACTTTGTCCCGCGGAGCCGCCGTGACCAGCACGTCCGACCCTTTGGTGATCCGCGACATCCCTTCGGCGTTGAGCCCGGGCGGAAGCACGACACTGCCGATCGCCAGCTCATCCACCGGCATCGGGATCAGGTTTTCGACTTCGAAAGGAACGACCTGTGACAATTTCTCCGCATCTTTGAACGGAAAGGAGAGCGTGCGCACGAACAGATCCTGGCAGGGAATCGCCGTCACCAAACGATCCGTGGCATAGAGCCCGTTGTGCCACAGGAAGTTCCGCAACGAGTGCACCCGCCGCGCCGGCTCTATGTCTTCCGGAAGGGCGAACGGCAACGGCTGCTGGAAGTATTCGATCGTTTCACGACCGCTCAGCCGGCGGCGAAACCGCACGGCCTTCAGGCCGG
>CAYPHP010000853.1:0-2076 GCA_964410045.1 uncultured Acidobacteriota bacterium
GGGCACGCCGCGCTCAAAGGACGCGCATGTTCACTCCTTCGGGGCAGTTCGCCCCCGTTGATTATGTTGGTCCGCAGCCGTCGCCGTAGGCGCCCTGCGGGAGCACCCAGTCGTCGATGAAGACGGGATGGTTCCACTCGCGGCTATTCGCGATCGCGACCCACTTCGGATCGAACTCGTACGGGGTGCCGGCGTTGGCCAAGTCCTCGACGGTTTTACTGCGATGTATCGTGATCGTGAACCGGCGCTCGTAGTTCGCGATCTGCCCGAATTGCGCGGGCGCGATCGCACGGACCGATGCCCACTGGTTCTTGCCTCCGAAGATGCAAGCGATCCTCTATGTAGCTTGTACGCCAAGAATACAACTTGGCCTGACTGGCGCTCAGACGGGCAAGTGCGTGAACGCGTCCAGCATGCGCGTGTGGGCGCGAGCGCAGTGCCGGACGTAACGCCACGAGCCGTCCCCGAAGCGCCGCAGGTCGTCGTGATACGTCCCGACCATGTACAGGCTGCTCTCACCGGTCGGCAGCGTACGGTAGAGCGCGAAGGGCGTTTCGCTTCGCGCTGCATCGCCGCTCACCTCGACCATTGGGAGGGAGAGCACGTGGAGGCGTTTGGCCGGGTCGCGTACGTGGCGGGGGACCTCACTCACCGTCTTGCGCAGAAGTTCCAACGGCTGCGACCACCAAGGTGTCCAGCGTTGCAGTTCAGGGCTATAAGAGGTGATCTCATAAGCGCCATCGGCATCGAAGAGCGCGATCCAGTCCGCAAGCTTTTCGTCATCGAGGAGCCACGCGGTCTGCAGGACGATACGCTGCACGGCCGCAATGTCGTGGTCGAGAGCCCCCGTCATGCCGTGACCTCCGCCGTGGGACTTGCGGACGAGCCGTAGGGTGCGCTTGCGGGCCGGCCCATCAGGCGCTCCCACTCCTGATAGTAGGCGCGCAAGTTGGCGTCGTCTGTCGGATTCAAGTTTTCTTCGCGCGCGAGGATGCTGTAGCGCACGGCATCGGCCTTCATCGAGCGGTACTGCGATTCGACAGCGAGCAGATCCTCCGGCAAGTTCCGCCCCGCCGGGCCCCAGAACATGTTGTGGTGGCGCTGGCGCACTTCGCGCGTTGCCTCGTCGTCGCCTTTTAATCCGATGCCGCGCCATTCGATGAGCACGCTCTGCTCATCCAGCGGAATCATGCGATCCACGCGGACGACGTTAGAGCGGATGTTCACCATCAAATCGGGGAAAAAGTTGACCACCCGCATTTCGTTGTCCTGCAGCCCGGGGAGCGTGCCGCCCGTGATGTTGTCGTAGCCGCCGCGTTCGTAGGCGACAGTGGCCTGTCCGTCAGACCAGTAGCCACTGTGGCCGTGCGGAAAGAGCCGCAGCCGCATCGGGCTCGTCTTCCCCAGCACCCACGGCTGCGTTTGCCGGTTAATGGCGTGCAGCATGCTGTGGTATCGCTCGCTGTTGTTGTCCTGCCAAAGCTTCCAGTTGGTCTTGACGATGGCCTTGTGAAAGTGGAAGACCTCCAGTGGCGCATCGCCGAGTGGCTGTCGTAGCGGCTCAAGGACGTCCCCGAGGAATTGGACGAGCGGCTCGGCCTGGTCGTCCAGGTTGACGAACACGAAGCCGAACACCAACTCGGCGCGAACTGGGACGAGACCGAGCTTCGTCTTGTCCAGACCAACTGCTTCATAGCCTTCGGGCTTGGCCACGGCACGCAGTTGACCGTCTAGCCCATAGTTCCAGTGATGATAGAAGCACGTGAACGAGCGCGCATTGCCCGATTCCGTACGCACGACTTCGGCGGCGCGGTGGCGGCATACGTTGTAGAACGAGCGCACGGCGCCCGCTTCGTCGCGCACCACGACGATGGGCTTACCGGCTACCTGTGTGCAACGGAAGTCGCCGGCTTTCGCGAGCTCGCTTTCATGGCAGACGAACTGCCAGGTCTTCGCGAAGATGTTCTCCTGCTCCGCGCGGAAGATCGCGGGGTCCGTGAAGATGCGATTGTCGAGATAGTGCGTGGGCGGCAGAGACGGCGGGATGTGGCCAGGATTCATGGGGGTTACTCCGGT
>CAYPHP010000854.1:0-2073 GCA_964410045.1 uncultured Acidobacteriota bacterium
CGGTTAACGCAAGGAGCGCACAGGGCAAGCCGCGTTGTTGGCGGCGCAGCTCCGTTGTGCGCGATCCAAGAATTAGGTTGTGCGCGGTTAACGCAAGGAGCGCTATCATCATGAGACGCCCATGGACGAAATCCAGTCCGCGCCGGCAACCCCGGTGGTCTCCGTACTCATCGTTTCCTTCAACTGCGTGGAGCCTCTCCGCCGTTGCCTCGCCGCGCTCGAAAAATCCGAAGCCCACGAACAGTTCGAAATTCTCGTCGTCGACAACGGTTCCTCCGACGGCAGCGGCCGCGTGGACGAGGAGTTCGAAAACGTCACCGTCATGCGCCTGCCCAAGTATTTCGGCGGCACGCGCGCGCGCAATGTCGGTGTCCGCACCGCCAAAGGCGAGTACATCTTCTTTCTTGCCCCGCAGGTCGAGGTGCAACCGTCCACCATCCGTCTGCTGTCGGAAAGAATTGCCACCTTCACAGATGCAGGTGGTGTTTGTCCACTTCTGGTCAACCCAGCCGGCCAGCCCGCGGCACAAGTCCGCCCCCTCCCCGACGCCGCCGCCCTTTCCGAGGCAGCCGGCGGAGGTTGGCACCCACGTCCCGTCCCGGCTGGCGACGGCCCCTACTCGGCCGACTACCCGGATTGGAAGGCGCTACTTGTTCGCCGCCAGGCGATCCTGGGGATGAACTACCTCGACGAGCGCTTTGGCGAATATTGGGCCGACGCCGACCTTTGTTGGAAGCTCCGCAGGGCCGGCAAAAAGCTGTATGTCTATCGAGATCTATTAGTTGCGGACCATGGAGAGGCTGGCATCTGGACTCCAGCCCAAGCGGGCCAACAGGACGTCTTCGAGGCCGACCGGGCTGTCGGCGCCGCCAACTTTGCCTCCAAGCATCTTGGTGCTGGCGCGGGATTCTCTCTCCGCCTGACGATGACCCTCAAAGCCTTAGTTTCACTACAATTGTCAAAAATAAGTTGGCTCCTTTCCGGTCAGACCATCGACGGAAACGAACCCATCGGCTAAGCCAGTCCGCCCACCCGGTTCCCCCTAAAGGCGTTAGCCGCTGCTGCCGATGATTAGCGTTAGGTAGAGACCCTATGGACGCTATGATCTGGATGTTCTTGCCCCTCTTTACGGCAGCCGGCTCGGCGCTGCTGGCCTTCTATATAATGCAGGCTCGCATGGAAGTGCTGGTCGCCAAGGAGCGGGAAGCTCTAATCGAGGCGCAAGCCAACGCCCGCAACGCTGAACGCGAACTCGAGGATAAAGTCCGTGTCGCGGAAGAGGAAACGCGCCGCCGGTCGCTCGACGATTTCTTCAATGATATCCGCGTTGAGGAGCGCCACTACATGCGGGAAAACCGGTCGCAACTCCACAGCCGTAAGAGCATGGTATTGCAGGAACGCCTGTACTTCCGCAACATCCCTCTCTCCAACTGGATTGAGCACGAACTGGTTGTGGAAGAGGGTGGCGATACCGGCCATCTGGTGAAATCGGCGTCAGTCTTCGCCGGGCAGAGCCTCACCGCGGGGACCAAACCCAAGAAACAGGTCAAAACATCCGAGACCACCGATCTCGCGAAAATGCTTCAATAAGTATCGTCGATTCAGTACTTAAGTCTTCTAGCTCCGGATCCATAACCCCAGGTAATCCTTAATTTCCCTGCACCGTCTTGAGTAGTGTAAGGGTAATATGAGCGTGATGGCTTTGGCGCCCAGCGCAACGGTAGCGGCCCCGGTACAAGCGGACTTCGATTTCGGCGCCTGGATGGTGTCCGAGCAGAGGCGCGTGTTTCTGCTGTGCTACAGGATGTTGCGGGATCGAGACGAAGCGGACATGGCGGCACAGGATGCGTTCTTTAAGGCGCACCGGGCTTTGGCCAAAGGCGAGTCAATCGAGATCGAAGATCACGGCAAGTGGATCACGCGCATCGCGGTGAACACCTGCCTCGACCGGCTGCGCAGCCAGCGCTGGAAGTTCTGGCAAAGGCGGCCGTCGGCAGAGGAAGAAGACATGGCGCTGATGCGCGCCCGCTCAAGTGCGCCGGATGCCGAGGCCGGCGTTTTCGCCACGGAGAT
>CAYPHP010000855.1:0-2068 GCA_964410045.1 uncultured Acidobacteriota bacterium
TTGTGGTCCCAGAAGGGGCATTGTAGCATTGCAGCACTAACGAGGACTCCCCACTGGGCTGTGGAAGGGTGAGTCCTGGTAAGGAAGGGAGCTTTCATGAATCCGAACAAAGCACTGTGGGAAAAGGGTGACTTCACCCAAATCGCCGCTTTCATGCGTCACTCCGGCGAGGCGGTGGTGCAGTCTCTCCCGATCAAGCCGCCGGTGCGGGTCCTGGACCTGGGCTGCGGCGACGGCACCACCGCGATTCCGCTGGCCCGCACGGGGGCGGAAGTAGTCGGCATCGACATTGCCAGGAACCTGGTTGCGGCCGGGAACAAGCGAGCCGCCGAGGCGGGTCTCAGCAAGGTGAGGTTTCAGGAGGGAGACGCGTCCAACCTGGAAGGCGTCGCCGACCAGTGGTTTGACATGACGCTTTCTGTGTTTGGCGCCATGTTTGCCCCCAAGCCCTCCGATGTTGCCAAGGAGATGGTGCGGGTGACGAAGCCGGGCGGCCGCATCGTCATGGGCAACTGGATTCCCAACGATCCGACCTTCGTCTCGCAACTGCTGAAGATCAGCTCCGCGTTTACGCCGCCTCCTCCGGAGGGTTTCATCAGTCCCATGACCTGGGGCGTGGAGGATCACATTCTCGAGCGTTTTGGCCAGGCTGGAGTACCCAAGGAGAAAGTCTCCATGGTCAAGGACACCTTCTACTTCGCCTCGCCCGACAAGAGCCCGACGCAGTTCATCGAGCTGTTTGAGAACTTCTATGGACCGACCATGAACGCGGTGGAAGCGGCCAAGAAGAACGGGCGGGCGGAGGAACTCCACGCCCAACTCGTAGAGCTGGCGAACTCCCAGAACAAGAGCAAGGACGCCGGTACGTTCATCCCCGCTACCTTCATGCGGGTCACGGTTACCACCTAACGCAAGGAGATCACCAAAATGTCAATCTGGCGCCCCGATCCCACGTTCTACCCTTCGCCGAAGATGGCCATGGATGCGCCTGCGGAAAAGCTGGCCTACGTCGCCATGGTTAACGGGCTGAATTCGAGCGGAAAACACAACGGCCGTCACGACGCCATGGGCGTCGTGGATCTCGATCCCGCCTCTTCCTCCTACGGCCATCTCGTCGGCCAGGTGGACATGCCGCATCCCGGCGACGAGCTGCATCATTTCGGCTGGAACGCGTGCAGCGCCTGCCTGTGCCCGCACGCGGCGCATCCCCACGTGGAACGCCGCTACCTGGTGGTGCCGGGCATCCACTCGTCGCGCATCCATATCATCGATACCAAGCCCGATCCGCGGAAGCCGCAGATCGTCAAGGTGATCGAGCCGGAAACGCTGGCCGCGCGCACCGGATACGCATCCCCGCACACGGTTCATTGCGGTCCCGACGGGATCCTGATGAGCGCGCTGGGCGCTCCGGGCGGCGACGGTCCCGGCGGAATCTTCGCCATGGATCACGAGAGCTTCGAGGTCCTCGGAAAGTGGGAGCTGGATCGCGGCCCACAGAAACTCTCTTATGATTTCTGGTGGCATTTAGGATTCGACACACTCATCACCAGCGAATGGGGAACGCCCAACATGGTGGGCAAGGGCGTGAATCCGGAAATCCTGCTGGCCGGCGGCTACGGCCACAAGATGCACATCTGGGATCTGCCCAAGCGGCGTCACGTGCAGGAACTCGACCTGGGCTCCGAGCATCAGATGGCGCTGGAACTGCGTCCGGCGCACGACCCGACACGCGCCTACGGGTTCCTGGGTGTGGTGGTCTCGCTGAAGGACCTTTCCGCGTCGATCTGGCTGTGGTACCGCGAGGACGGCAAATGGGCGATCAAGAAAGTGATCGAGATTCCCGCTGAACCGGCCGATCCGGCCGCTTTGCCGCCGCTGCTGCAGGGATTCAAAGCTGTGCCGCCGTTGGTCACAGATATCAATCTCTCTCTCGACGATCGCTTCTTGTATGTTTCCTGCTTCGGCACTGGCGAGTTCCTGCAGTACGACGTCTCCGACCCGTTCCACCCGCGCAAGACCGGATCGGTACACCTTGGCGGAATCGTCCGCAAGGCGGCTCATCCCAAGC
>CAYPHP010000856.1:0-2056 GCA_964410045.1 uncultured Acidobacteriota bacterium
GAACGGTGCCCCTACCGCACGGCGATCGTGGCGGTGTTACTGCTGAAGCCGCCTTGGGTGATCACTACCGGCACGGCATCTCCCAATGCGATGCCCGCAGGCACCTGCACATTCACCTGGTAGACGCCGACAAACCCCGGAGCCAGCCCCGCAAAGGAGACCGTAGCTGGCCGCCCTTCAACTGTCACGGTAACCGGAGTGCGCACCGTGGCCAGAGGCGAACTCGAAGCGCTCACGCCGGAAGCCACAGGTGGATTCGTGGCGCCCAGTCCAGTGCAGTAGATCGCGATGTGGCCGCCGATCCGCGCGGGTGTGGCCGGAACAGCAGGTTGCCCGGTGTTATCCACGAGGATCGCACCTTGCGTGCTTCCGGGAACCGTAAAGATCCCGGGACGATTGCCGGTGGTTTGAACCGGCTCAGGGGCAGTGGCCACGCCGTTGCTTTCCACGACCACCTGCAACTGGCGGTCGGCACTCAATTCCGCTGGGACCTGGGCGTTGACTTGGCCGGGCCCAACATAGAACAGCGGCGCCTCCAGATTCCCGATCAGCACTTTCAATCCGCCCAGGGTGCGCGGCAAGGGGAGCGCGGCAGCGCTGCTCTCACCCGTAGCGAGTTTTTGTCCAAACAAGGAAACGATGCTGCCAGGCGCCAGCGGTCCGCTCCCAAAGCCGGCGCCGAGCACTACGCCGCCTTGATTCAGCACGGCCAGTTGCGAATTCGGGTTCAAGCCCACCTGCGCGGTGGCGGAGATTTCGCCCACCAGTCCTTTCCACGAGCCTCGGGCGGTCACCACCAAGGGCGAGTTGGTGGCATTGATGGGTCGCCAGCTCCCCCGGTAGATCCCGTTCCTCAAGTCCGTGAGGGCGATCGCCGAATCGCCGTTGGAGAAAACCAAATGCACGGCGCCCCCGACGGCGACGTTGCCGCAATCGTCCTTGACGTTGACATCGGTTTGGTAAGGCCAACTGGTGGTGGCAGTAAAGGTCGTGAACGTGCTGGTAAACTCCATCAGCAGTTTGGTCGCGGTACACGCCGCGGCCGGACCGCCGGAAAAGGTCTGCACCGCCCCCGCCGGTTGGACCAGCAGCAAGAGACGGACAGGGTGCAGTTCGCCGTCGTTGCGGGTCAACACGGTAAGGCCGGCGCGATACACCCCCGGAGCCAGGCCTTCCAGGTCCGGTTGCACTACGATGCTTCCGGGATTGCCGCGGCTGGCGGTGGAGACGTCGGGAGCCCGGGTGACCCAAGATCCGCCAATCGGCTGAGTATCAAAGACCACCGCCGCGGACTCTGCGGTCGAAACGGTTACACCCTGCGCGCTGGGCGAAGCTCCGGCCGGCGCGACGAAAATCAGGCTGGTGGGCCGGACCACGGCACCCAGCCGTCCTGTGGGGGCCAGCACGTGCAGATCCACGCGGATGACTTGCGGGGAATTGTTGGCTCCCGCGGAGGTTACCCGGATCTGGCCGGGGTAGAATCCGCTCCGCAAGCCGGTGGGATCCACCGAGACGGTGACAAACGGAATCTCTGCGGCCCCTGCGATGCTGCGTCCGGAAGCCGTCGAGAGCCGCAGCCATGACGCCGTGGTGGTTGCGGTCCAATCGAGCGTTCCTGCTCCGATGTTCAGCACACCGAAATTCTGTTCCGGCTCAGCGCCGCCGTCCTGGATGGCGCGGAACAGCAAATGAGTGGGGCTGAGCAGCAGCGCTCCGGCGTTTTCCTGCACCAACAGGCTGACGGGAACCGTGATGTTCCCAGCGGCGCTTTCCACCGTCACTGATCCGGAGTAGGAGCCCACCGTCAGGCCCGCGGGGTTCACGGAAACCTGCACGTTCGACGACGAGGCCGGTGAAGCATTGCCGGAGGAAGGCGAAACCGCCAGCCAAGCGCCGCCGGTCGAGGCGGCCCGCGCCGTCCAGGCCAATGTTCCTGAGCCGAGATTCTCGACGTGCAAGGCTTGCGCGGGCGGGGCCGCAGCTCCGCTCAGGGTCCGGAAACTCAGCCGCTTGGGTTCCACGGACAGCAGGGCCGGTCGCGGCGCGGTAACGGTGA
>CAYPHP010000857.1:0-2054 GCA_964410045.1 uncultured Acidobacteriota bacterium
GAAAAGGAGCCCACGGAAGAGATCATGGCGGGCAGGTTCTATCGCGAAAACCGGCATCCAGCGGCGTGCAGATGGAGCCGTCTCAGCCTTGCGCTTGCGCTCGTGTTCGTCTCGGCCGCGGCGCAGACTCCGCCACCTCCCACCAGCCCGTCCCGCGAGTACATCCGGCTGGGATCGCGCGTCGTAGCCGTGGAGGTCGCCCCTCTGCCGATCGCCCTGGCGCTGAGCCCCTCGGCATTCACGTTTGGAGCTGCGGCGGCAACGGGTTCCTCGGCCATCGCCGTGGTGGTTGCGGGAACGGCGTGGACCGCCTCGGTTGAAGGTGACGCATCATCCTGGATCACGATCACGGGTCCCACCAGCGGCACGGGAAACGGAACGCTCACGTTCTCGGTTGCGGCGGCCACGGCCACGCGCACCGGACGGATCTTCGTCAACTCGCAAGCCGTCACGATCACCCAGGAAGTCACCGGAGGCGGTGGCGGAGGCGGCGGACCCACGGGTGTCAGCCCTGCCAGCGGCTTCGGACCGAGCCAGACTTTCGTCTTCACTTATGGCTCCGACACCAGCGGCGGCGCCGTCACCGTAGATGGTCTCTTCAACTTCCAGGCCGACGGCTACTACGCCTGTTATTTCACCTACCACGTCTCCTCGCGAACGCTCTCCCTGTTCGGCGCGGACCCGCTCTTCACGGCCGGCCAGATGGTGTTCGACAGCTCCGGACTTCCTGGTCCGGGCAGCGTGTGGATCTCGAATGGCCAGTGTTCGATCAATCCCAACGGGGCCGTGGTCTCAGTGACCGGGTCGGAGATCGTCCTGACCCTGCCGGTGGAGTTCGATGCGTCGTTCCTGGGCGCCCAGAGCATCTACACGCAAACAACCACACCCGCCGGGCCGGGCGGTTGGGTCAACCGCGGCAGTTGGTCGTACGGGGATCCCGCGACGTTCCATCCCGCGGCACCGGCGATCACCTCGGCGATCTCGCAACCGGCATCAGGGCTGAACGGCCAGTTCATGCTGGCGGCCACCAGCACGGCGGGCTTCAAGTTCATCACGGAGATGGAGTGGCTCATTGGCGGCGACAAGTGCCACGTGAAGCTCGATCCGCGGTCGAGGCAGGGGTTCCTCAAAGAGCAAGACGGATCCTGGTCCGCCATGCAGGCACTGCCCGGATGGACTGAGAGCAATTCGTATTGCGCGATTGAGTTTCCGGGAGGATTCACCACTACCGCTACGTCGATCACCGCCAACCTGGCGGTAACCTTCGCCTCGGTGTGGGCCCCTGCTGAAACAGTGCAGGTGATCGCTGCCGACAAACAGCCGGCCAGCGCGGCGGTCACCGCGGGAAGCTGGGGGGCGGACTTTGCCCTGAGCACAACACAACCCACCGCGAGCGTTCAGCAAGGGCAGACTGCGACTTTCCCGTTGGATACGACACTCATCAACGGTTATGCGGGGCCTGTTTCGTTCACGTCCAGCGGGTTGGCCGGAATCACAGTGACCCCTTCAGCTGTATCGGCAACCGGACAGGCCACGGTGAGCGCGCCCACCACTGGATTGCAGGGTGCGACGCACAACTTCACGGTTACTGGATCGGGCGCGGGTCTGACGCGCAGCCAGTCGTTCACCATAAATCTGCCTGCTCCTGATTTCACGGTGAGTGTTGCCCCCAACCCGGTTTCGGTGGCTTCCGAGGCTACGGCGACGGCGACCGCTTCCCACAATCCCATCAATGGATTCAACTCCGCCGTGACCTACAGCTGCACTCCGGCAACACCGTCCAGCCAGCAGGCCGGTTGCTCCGTGAGCGGCGCTACGATCACGGTGAACGCTGCGGGCGTGAATCCTGGAACGTCCACGGTCGTGGTGACCGGAACAGGCGGAGGGCTCACCCGCACACAGAACCTCGCGGTGTCGGTGACGCCACCTCCGGATTTCACTCTGACCGCGAGTCCAACCTCGCGGACTTTGGCCGGGTCCAGCGCGGTGACCTTCCCCTTGACAGTCACACCTTTGAATGCGCCGGCCGGGCTGGTTTCCTTCTCCGTCGTGAG
>CAYPHP010000858.1:0-2046 GCA_964410045.1 uncultured Acidobacteriota bacterium
ACAACCAGCAGAAAGTTCCCACCGTGACTCTCGGAATGACCACCAGTGGCGATCCGGCGGATTCCATGTTCGTGACCGCCAATTTCCCCGGCGCCTCGAGCACCGACCTGACCAACGCCAGGAATCTCTACGCGGTGCTGACCGGCCGCGTCAGTGCTATTGGCCGGAACGCCCGCATCCAGCCGGACGGCTCAACCTACAAGATTCTGGGCTCCAGCGATCAGTACGGCACTCTGCCGCAATGGGGTTCCTTCATCAGCGACACTTGGCGCGTGAAGCCGACGTTGACCATCAACGCCGGGCTCCGCTACGACGTACAGCGCCCGTTCTACGCGCAGAACAACAGCTACTCCATGGCCACGCTCGCGGACCTCTTCGGGGTGACCGGCGTGGGCCCGGACTTTCAACCCGGGTCGGTGGTCAATCATCTGGGGAACCTCTTCAAACCCTCCACGCTGGAAGGGACGAAGACCACCTATAAAGGGTTGCAGAAGGGCGTCGGCGCTTACAACGTGGACTGGGGCGGCTTCGCGCCGAGCTTGGGCGTCGCCTGGACGGTCGGCGCGGAAGGTGGCTTCCTGCGCGCGTTGCTCGGGGACAAAGGCAATTCCGTCCTGCGCGGTGGCGCCAGTCTCGCCTTCCAGCGCGGCGGCATGAGCGATTTCACCGGCCCGCTGGGCTCCAATCCCGGCATCGCGATCGACGTGACCCGCAACCTCACCAACGGTAACCTCGGCACGTTGCCGGTGTTGCTTTCGAGCAGCGACCTCGGAGCACCGTCGACCAATCTGACGCGGTCCTTTCCCATGGACGTTCCGACGGCGAGTTCGAACGTCTACGTCTTCGACCCGAACCTCAAGACGCCCAGCGCATTCACGTATTCCTTCAGTTGGCAACGCAAGCTGGCGAAGGATCTGGCCGTGGAAGCGCGCTTCATCCATACCAACAGCTTCAACACCTGGACGTCTAACGGACAGCTTCCGTATCTGAACTACAACGAGGTGAACATTCTCGAGAACGGGTTCTACAACGAATTCAAGGTGGCGCAAGCCAACTTGCAGGCCAACATCGCGGCCGGCCGGGGCAATACCTTTGCCTACACCGGAGTTCCCGGCACCGCTCCGCTTCCGATCATGCTCGCCTATTTGAACGGCTCGAGGCTGGCAAACGAGCCGGCCAGATACACGGGCAGCGGTTGGACCAACACGACGATGGTGCAGTCGATGTTCCCGCTGAATTCCAATCCATACACCACGGCCAGCAACATCTGGGCCAACTCCACATACCGTACCAATGGGCGGACGGCGGGCTATCCGTCGAACTTCTGGGTCGTCAATCCGGATGTCAACGGCGCCTACCTGGTGGCCAACGGACCCAAAACCTCCTACAACGGACTCCAGCTCTCGCTCAACCGCCGCTTCGCGCGCGGCCTGCAGTTTGACGTGAACTACACCTATGGCAAGGGGTGGAAAGACCAGTTCTACTCGTTTCACAAGCCGTACGTGACCACCGAGATGAACTACACCAACATCTACACCAATGAGAACGGCAACTCGACCGGCAACGTGCGGCACGTGTTCGTGGGCAACTGGATGTACGACCTGCCCTTTGGCCGGGGTAGACGCTTCGCCTCCGGCGCCAACCGCTGGCTGGACCGCATCATCGGCGACTGGAGCTTCCAGGGCGTGGCCCGGCTCCAGAGTGGGCGGATGCTCGACTTCGGCAACGTGCGTCTGTTCGGGATGACCCCGGACGAACTCCGCGAATCGTTCCAGCTCCGCAAGGTGACCGATCCGCAGAACCAGTACCGGACGCTGGTTTACGTGCTTCCTCAGGACATCATCGACAACACCATCAAGGCCTTCAGCGTGAATGCCACCGGGTATGCCAGCGGCGCGCCGACGGGCCGCTACCTCGCGCCCGCCAACTCTCCGAGCTGTATGGAGACCACGACCGGGTTCGGCGACTGCGGCGTCCGCAGCCTCATCGTCACCGGGCCTAAGGCGGTACGGTTCGACTTCAACATCATCAAGCGGATCCGGGTGA
>CAYPHP010000859.1:0-2038 GCA_964410045.1 uncultured Acidobacteriota bacterium
TATGGGACGAGCATCGGTGATTACGGTGCCGGCATTTGCTTCTGCGAGAAGCGGGATCCGGCACTTCTTTGGCACAAGGGCGCATTCTGAAAATCTGCGTTTGGGGACCGGTGCCCCGATACGTGCGCCCGGTGTTCCGGCGCCCTGGATTTTGTCGGTGAAGCAGGTGCATGGGACAGACGCGCTCGTCGTCGATCGGCCTCTGACCGATGCCGACCGGTTTGACGGCGGGTGGGATGCCCTGGTGACGGATCAGCCCGGGACGATGGTGGCGGTGCGCACCGCTGACTGCGTCCCTGTGCTGGTGCACGATGCGCGTCGGCGGGTGGTGGCCGCGATCCACGCCGGATGGCGCGGGGCCGTCGCGGGCATTGTGCCCAAGACCCTGATGCTTATGCAGACGCGATTCGGGGCAGAGCTCGGCCAGCTGCACGTCAGTATCGGCCCCTCTGCCGGTGTCTGCTGCTATGAGGTGGACGAACCGGTTCTGAACGAGGTTCGGGAGCGATTTACTTGGTGGGAAACGGTTTTGCGTGATCATCGTGCGGGCAAAGCCCGCCTCGACTTAAAGGCGCTGATCAGGCGGCAAGTGCAGGATTGCGGGATTGGCGGCGGACAGGTCACGAGCGTGAACGTGTGTACGATTTGTCATGAAGATCTCTTTTTCTCGTACCGTCGCGAAGGCAAGGTAATCGGGACCATGGTGAGCGCTATTGGCCTGTCGGCTACGCAGGAAGGGGTGCGTGCGAGAACCCCTGCCAATTCCCCAGCGTTTCCGTTAGAATGTCGCAAGCAGCATTGATTTTTCGAGTCCAGGACTTTTGCCGGCGTAACGATGTATGGAGCGGGTTGTAGATGATTCCCTCGCCCGCCGCGTGCAGCAGATTCTAGACCGCATGCGGAGCGCTGCGGAACGGGCCGGCAGATCACCGGACACCGTCCGGCTGGTGGCTGCGACCAAGACGGTTCCGGCGGAGCGGATCAGAGAGGGACTTGGTGCCGGGCTCACCCTTTTGGGGGAGAATCGGATGCAGGAGGCGCTTGCAAAGGTTGGGCTCCTCCTGGACCTGTCACCCCGCTGGCATTTTATCGGCCAGTTGCAACGGCGGAAGGTGCGCGACGCGATCGGGATCTTTGAGCTGATTCATTCGGTCGATTCCGTGGAATTGGCCCAAGAGATCAATCGGCGAGCCGGCGCCGCCGGCGTGAAGCAGGCGGTGCTTTTGGAAGTGAACATAGCCGGCGAAGCGAGCAAGGCCGGCTTTTTGCCGCCGGTGCTGATGCAGGACTTGAGTCTTCTCGGCGACTTGCCGCATCTCAGGATTCAAGGGTTGATGACGATACCGCCTCCGACGGCAGAGCCGGAAGCGGCGCGGCCCTATTTCCGAGATCTTCGCGAGCTTGGGGCGCGCATCGCCGCAAAGAATATTTCGCCTATGACGATGCAGGATTTTTCCATGGGCATGTCGCATGACTTTGAGGTCGCGATCGAAGAGGGTGCGACGATGGTGCGCGTAGGCACGGCGATTTTTGGAGCGCGTCATGTCTAAGCCGCGCATTCATGAAAAGATTGCCTTTGTCGGCGGCGGCCAGATGGCCGAAGCCCTGATTGCCGGGCTCCTCGCGACCCATTGCTGCGAGTCGGATCAGATCTGGGCCACCGATCCTGTCGCGGAACGCTGTGAGACGCTGAAGCGCCTGCATGGTGTTCGTGTGGGTCGTTCAAATCGTGAGGCGGCGGCCTGGGCGGGAATTATTGTGCTGGCCGTCAAGCCACAGATTCTCGACGGGGTCATGAACGACATTGCCGGAGAGATGAAGCGGGCGCTCACGATTTCAGTGGCCGCCGGGATTCCAATCCAGGCGATCACGAAAGCCGGCGGGACAGGAACCAGAGTGGTGCGAGCCATGCCGAACACTCCTGCCATGGTGCAGGAAGGGATGACGGCTCTGGCTCTCGGACCTGGCGTCTCTGAGTCGGACGCCGGAACGGCGCGCGCAATATTTGAATCGGTCGGGAAAGTTGTGACGGTTGAAG
>CAYPHP010000860.1:0-2038 GCA_964410045.1 uncultured Acidobacteriota bacterium
TGGCTGCCAGGCGGGATCGCACAGACCGACACATGGGATTCCAAGCAGCACACTCCGTTTGAAGCGGGGATGAAAGGCAGCGGCGTCTTGGGCACTTGCCCGAGTATCGCGACTCGCGCAGACGGCATCCGCTTGGGCGCGGGCCTCGAAGGGATCGCCTCGGTGATGGACAAGGGGATGGTCCTGCGCTCCATCGTCAGCCCGGTGAAGTTTGGCGCAATCCACCTGAAAGCTCAGTATTACGCCAACACCAGCTATCTGTTTCCACAAGGCGTGAAGACGCCCAGCATCGGCGCGGTGGTGGCGCGCTCGCGCGGACGGCGCGATCGCAACGTGCCTCCCTACATCTACATCGGGCGCGACGTGGACACCAGCGACGAAGAGAAGCTGTTCATCAGCGAATACATCGGCCCGGGATTCTATGGCATGGACTACGCACCGTTCATGATCCCCGACGCCAGCAAGGGACTCTCCACGCTCGACGTCGCGGCGGGCATGGACCGCCAGCGTCTCGACCGGCGGTTGAAATATCTGGCCGCGATTCACGGGCAAAGTCCCGAAGAACTGCGCGCGTCACCGCAGATCCAGGCTTACCTGAAAACGATGGATGACGCTAGGGCGATGATGGACTCACCCGTGAAGCGCGCCTTCAATTACCGCGCCGAGGAGAAGCCGGAAACCATCACCGCCTATGAGCCGCGCATCGGATCGTCGGAGATCCTTGATCCCACGTATTACCACGGCCAGCGATTCGGTCATGGGTTGCTTCTCGCCCGCCGCTTGGTCGAAGCCGGTGCACGATTCATCCAGGTGGAGTATCAATACGGTCCGTTCAAAGGCTTCGACATGCATGAGAACGGGTCGCGGCGGATGGTGGAGATGAAGCGCCAGATCGACCAACCGATCGCCCAGTTGATTCGCGATCTCAATCAGCGCGGCCTGCTCGACCGCACTCTGGTCGTGGTGGCCACGGAGTTTGGACGCACCATCGCCAGCCAGCCCGCGGCGGGCGTCGAGCCGGAAGGCGACGCCGAGCGCCATAACGGAGAGAATCTGGTGATCGAGAACGAGCGCATGTACGGCTTCCACGGCCACTTCTCGTCAGTGAACGCCATGCTCTTCTTCGGCGGAGGATTCAAGCGTGGCTTCGTCTATGGACGCACGGCAGATCGCCACCCGATGGTCGCGGTGGAGAATCCCGTGGAATTGATCGACGTCTTCGCGACCATCTACCGCGCCCTGGGCATCGCGCCCACCACAAACTACATTACCGAGGGCCGGCCGTTCTATGTGACCAAGGACGGGAAGGGTAAGCCGATCGACGCGATGTTGGCGTAACGTTCTGCCGTTTCCGTTTCCGGCTCGGTGTCCTCTGTGCCTCGGTGGCTGATCAGTTCTTGCGGCTAGCGCTTACCCCACTCCCACATCCCGAACATTGCGCTCTGGCTGATGGGGCATCCCACCTGACGGGCGAGCTGGGAAATCTGACCGCGGTGGTGGGCGTCGTGCGCGATCAAGTAGCCGATGAAGGCAGCAACATCCGGCTTGAATCCATGGATGCGGCCGTCGCTCTTGAGCGCCGCATCCACCAGTTGCTCCAAGGCGGCGTGGCTCTCCGCGAGTCCTTTGCGGGCTTGCGGCACGGTCACCGTCAAGCG
Source organism: uncultured Acidobacteriota bacterium (assembly GCA_964410045.1). Classification (GTDB taxonomy): domain Bacteria; phylum Acidobacteriota; class Terriglobia; order JAJPHL01; family JAJPHL01; genus CAYPHP01. The sequence continues at coordinate 1,659 of CAYPHP010000860.1, forward strand.
GTCGAGCTGGGCGGGGACTTTGCCTTTGGCCGCCTTCAACCACATCACCCTCACATTGTGGATGTGCGCGACGATAGCCGCAACGTTCCGCCCCTTGCCGCCGGGCGGCTCGGCCCGCCAGGCTTTCGCGTCCAGGTTCTGGACCAGGTAGTCGGTGATGCGGTTGTTGATGGTCAGTGCACGCAGGATGGCCGCGATCGGCTCGAAGGGGGCCGCTTTGGTCTTCATTGCTGCGGCGTCTCCGTCGCCAGATCGTCCCAGTGCTTCTCGGTGATCTCCCAACGACGCCGTTCATTCTTGCGCAGCTCTTCCTCGTTCGGAGAGAGCTTGCGGACGATCACGGCGTCGTGGGGCTCGGGGTAGGACGGACCGTCGTGCAC
>CAYPHP010000861.1:0-2036 GCA_964410045.1 uncultured Acidobacteriota bacterium
GTAGTTCAAGTGCCCGAAGTTGTCCTCGATGTTGTCGCCGAAGATCCACAGGAACCACATGTTGCCGATCAGGTGCATCCAGCCGCCGTGCAGGAACATGGAGGTGAACAAAGGAGCCAGAGCCACATCCACCGGCCCCCGTCCGGAAAGAAACGCCGAGACGCGGTAGGGGACCATCCCGTTCAGATAGACGAAATGTTCGAGAGCGTAGGGGTTCAGCAGGATCTGGTAGACGAACACCGTGATGTTCGCCGCCATCAGCGTCAGGGTGATGAACGGGAACCGCGAGCGCGGCATGTTGTCGCGGAGCGGAAACATTGCTCCCTTATTCTATGTCTTTTGGCTTTTCGAGATCCCGCGTTCGGGAGATACTAGGCCCCATGAAAAGAGCCCCATTCATCCTTCTGTTGTGTACGCTGCTGGCGCTTCCCACGCTGGGCGGCGAACGAATTGACACCGATGTCTATGCCAAGATTCGCCAAGAAGGCACGGAGCGGTCGGAAGTGCTGCGGACCCTGCATTTCCTGACCGACGTCTACGGCCCGCGAGTCACCGGATCGCCGAACCTGAAGGCCGCCAGCGAGTGGGCCATCAAGCAGATGCACTCTTGGGGCATGGAGAACGGCCGTCTGGAGCCTTGGGACTTTGGACATCCAGGCTGGGTGAATGAGCACTTCTCGGCGCACGTGACTGCGCCGTACAAACGCCAGTTGGTCGCGGAGGTGCTGGCCTGGACTCCGGGGACGAACGGCGCGGTGGGGGCGAAGGCTTACCATCTGGTGCTGCCGGACCGGCCCACGCAGGAGCAGCTTGCGGAATTCTTCAAGGGCGAGCAGGAAAAGGTGAAGGGCAAGATCGTGCTGGCGGGAAAAGCCGTGGTCTTGCAGCCCAACCTGAACCCGCCGCGGCCGCGCCGGGAAGACGAGCAGGTGCGCCGGCAATATGACCCGGCCAATCCGCAGGCCGGAGGGTTCGGGCGTCCTGGCGGACCGCCGCAACAAGGGCAGCAGCCCGCGGGCGCGCTGACGGCCGCGCAGATCAGCACGCAGGTGGACGCCTTCTTGCTGGCCAACGGCGCACGGGTAAAGGTGACGGACGCCGGGCGGGCTCATGGGATCATCATCGCCCAAGGCCTGCGCGGCTACGATTCCAGCAAGGCGCTGCCCACCGTGATCCTGCGCAACGAGGATTACGGGCGTATCACCCGCGTCCTGGCCAACGGCACGCCGGTAGATCTCGAGTTCAACATCGTCAACCGGTTCTTCCCCGAGGGCCGCACGGCCTATAACGTAGTCGCCGAGATCCCCGGCTCCGACAAGAAAGACGAGGTGATCATGCTCGGCGGACACCTCGATTCCTGGCACGGCGCGACGGGAGCAACCGACAACGCGATCGGCTGCGCGATGATGATGGAAGCGGCGCGCATTCTGAAAGCCATCGGTGTCCGTCCGCGGAGGACGATTCGGGTGGCCCTCTGGAGCGGGGAAGAGCAAGGCTTGCTCGGTTCACAGGCCTACGTGAAGGAGCACTTCGGGACCGTCGATGAGCCCAAACCGGAGTTCTACAAGCTGGGCGCTTATCTGAACATCGACACGGGAACCGGCCGGCCGCGTGGCGCAAGTGTCTTTGGTCCGCCGGAAGGAGCCACTGTATTGCGGGAAGCGCTGGCGCCATTTGCGGACCTGGGATTCGTCGGAGTGGTCGCTTCACGCAGCCGCAACTTGGGCGGCACCGATCACACGTCCTTTAATCGCGCGGGGCTGCCGGGCATCGGCTTCGGCCAGGATCCCATCGAGTACAACAGCCATACCCACCACACCAACCTGGACACCTATGAGCGCATCCTGGCCGACGACGCCAAGAATGCGTCAATCGTCATCGCCGCCGCGCTCTATCATCTGGCCATGCGCGACGAGATGCTTCCGCGGTTTAGTAAGGAAGCGATGCCTGCGCTGCCGGCGGCGCGGGCTGGGGCGGGCGGGCAGTGATGCTCGGAAAAAGTCAAAGGGCAAAAGTCAAAAACCAAAGGGCAAAAG
>CAYPHP010000862.1:0-298 GCA_964410045.1 uncultured Acidobacteriota bacterium
CGGAAAATATCCGGACGGAGTCGCGGTCCGCAACGCCTACCGGCAACTTTGGGAACGCTTCGACCGCTTGCCGGGGGTCGCGGCGTCCGGAGGCGTCACCTCCCTGCCCCTTTCCGGTTACTTTGCCTGGGGTCCCATCACCGTGGAAGGACGCGTTCCGCTCCCGGGAGAAAAGTTCATTAACACCGACATTCGCGTAGTCGGCGGCCGATACTTCGAGGCCATGAACATTCCCTTGCGCAGTGGCCGGCTCTTCGACCCGCAGGATACTCCCGACAAGCCGCGCGTGATCATCATC
>CAYPHP010000862.1:308-1111 GCA_964410045.1 uncultured Acidobacteriota bacterium
CGAATTCATGGCCCAGGAGTTGTGGAACGGCGCCGATCCGGTCGGGAAACGCATTCGCCGCGGCGATGGCGGCCCGGACGCGCCGTGGTTGACCGTGGTCGGCGTCGTGGGACGCGTCAAGCAGTACGGCCTGGCCACCGACGGACGCATCGCCATGTACCTGCCGCAGACGCAATCGCCGGCGCGGTCACTCTACGTGACGGTGAAGACCAGCACTGATCCGGGCGCGCTCACCGCGGCCGTCAAGAAGGAAATCCGCGAACTTGATCCCGACCTGCCTATGTACAGGGCACAGACCATGCCGGACCGCGTCACGCGATCACTGGCGCAACAGCGTTTTTCGATGGGCTTGCTGACGCTGTTCGCGGCTATCGCCATGACCCTGGCCGCCATCGGAATCTATGGCGTGATGTCGTACCTGGTGGCGCAACGGACCCGGGAAATCGGAATCCGCATGGCCATCGGCGCGACGCCCGACGCGGTCCATCGCCTCGTGCTGCGCGAGGGCATGGCCGTCGCGCTGGCTGGCGGGATCGCCGGCATGGCCGGCGCGCTGGTTCTGGCGCGGATCATGCGCAGCCTGCTTTTTGGCGTCGGTCCCAGCGATCCGCTGACCTTCCTGGGCGTGGCGCTGACCTTGGCCGCGGTGGCCTTCCTCGCCACTTATTTCCCGGCCCGCCGCGCCGCACGCGTCGATCCGATGATTTCCCTGCGCGCCGAATGATAATCAGGCTCTGTGTCGCGATCGCGTTGTTTGCCGTTCTTGCCAAGGCACATCCTGGCATCGGCGTTGTGGTCGACTC
>CAYPHP010000862.1:1121-2032 GCA_964410045.1 uncultured Acidobacteriota bacterium
CGCGCGGCAACATCTTCTACACGGATCTGACGCACGTCTGGAAGATCGATCCGCAGGGCAGGAAGTCGATCGCCGTGCGCAACGTCCACACCCACGAGCTTTACCTGGATGCCGCCGGCAACCTGTTTGGCGAGCACCTGTGGTACGAGGGAGACCGCACGAAGAAGTGGGGACACCGCGTCTGGCGATTAAGCGCGTCGGGCGAACTTAGCGACGTGATCCCTGCAACGGAAGGATTCCTCACCCGATACAGTTTTGTGCGCGACGCCGCCGGAAACATGTACCGCGCCGGCCCGGCGGACTGCTCGGCTGCTGAAGTGTCCAAGCGCACGGCGGTCTGCCGGACCGCGCCCGACGGCACGACGACCCGCATCGCTGGTCCCGCGGGATTCGCGGACATCCGCTGGATGATCGCTTCGCCTGACGGCACGGTCTACTTGATCGACTCGGCCCGCCTTTGGCGCGTCACGCCAGGTGCGGCGCCCTCCGAGGTCGCGCACCTGGCGCCACATCAGTCGCGATTCTCGCGCCTGCTCGGAGACCGCCACGCGCTGATGGGGCTCTGGCCGGATCGCAACGGCGACGTGTACCTCGCGGCAACCAGCGCCAACTGCATCCTGAGGGTCACTCCTGCCGGCACGGCTTCCGTCTTCTACCGCTCGTCGGCACCCTATGCTCCCACCGGCGTTACCGTTACGAAGGATGAAGTTGTCGTCCTGGAAGGCGCGGGGAGCACAGTCCGCATCCAGCGCCTGCGCCGCGACGGTTCGCCCGTCACTCCGCCGTCTTCAAATCGTTAAAATTCTGCCTGAGGCCAGGTCACAGAACCCAACTGGTCTTGTTGGTGCGCGTGAATGAGCCGCGACCGTCAGGGAGCGGTTGCGGACAGGGAAACACCGCTTGCTGACGCG
>CAYPHP010000863.1:0-2026 GCA_964410045.1 uncultured Acidobacteriota bacterium
GCGGCTTGCCAGGGACGGCGCGATTCCGTTAGCATAGGGCGAGAAGGGAAACGTCATGGCTGCTTCGGTGTGGTCCGGGTACATCACTTTTGGGCTGATCTCGATTCCTGTGAAGCTGTTCTCCGCTGCGCGCAGCGAGAGCGTGGGCTTCAACATGCTGCATCGCGACTGCGGCTCGCGGCTCAAGCAGCAGTACATCTGCCCGATCCACGAGGTGCCAGTCAGCCGCACCGACACGGTGAAAGGCTACGAGTACGAGAAGGACCGCTACATCACCGTCGAGCCGGACGAGATCAAGAAGATCGAGCCCAAGACCGCCAAGGCCATGGAGATTCTCGAATTCGTTCCCACGGCCCAGGTGGACCCGATCTATTTCGACAGTTCCTATTACCTGATGCCCGACGAGCCCGGACGCAAGGCTTACACCCTGCTTCGCACCGCGCTGGAAAAGTCCGGCTACCTGGGGATCGCCCGCGTCTGCATGCACAATCGGGAATACACCGTGGTGCTGCGCCCGCAGGGCAAGGGCCTCACCGTGCACAGCATGTTTTACCAGAACGAAGTGCGGAAGCTCGAAGAGATCGGGCCGCTGGACTCCGCCGAGGTCTAGCCCAAGGAGTTGGAACTGGCCAATTCGCTGATCGAGAGCTTGGCCGGCGAGTGGGACCCCGGCAAGTATCACGACCAGTTCGCCGTTCAGGTGCGGTCGCTGATTGAAGCCAAGATCCAGGGCCAGCCGGTGACGGAAGTGGAGAAGCCCAAGCTGGCGCCGGTGATCGACTTGATGGCCGCGCTGAAGCAAAGCATCGAGCAGATGAAAAAGACGCCGGGGAAAGCGGCCGCGGCATCGGAGTCCGGCGAAGTCGTGGAGATGGAAAGCCCGGCGGCGCGCGCCGCGGCGCGCCCGCAGCGCCGCTCGGTGCGCGCCAAGCGCGGTGTATAGTGGGAGCAGCGCCAGGAATCGGGGAGATGGAGACTGCGACGGCACAAGCGCATGAGCAGTTTTCGCGGAAGGATCTGTGCCGCATCCTGCATCTTTCCGAGCGCCAATTCACGGCCTGGCAGCGCAATGGCCTGCTGACCGCCACCAGCCCCGCCGACGCCTACAGTTTCTCCGACCTGATCGCGCTCAAGACCATTCAGAAGCTGCGCGCCAGCCGCATCCCGCTGAAGCGCATCCAGCGGTCGGTGGAAGCGTTGAAACAGCGTTTGACCGAGGTGGAGCATCCGCTCACCGAATTGCGGATCTCCTCCGACGGCCGCCGCGTCCTGGTGGATTACGAAGCGCACTCCCTGGAGCCGCTCACCGGACAGTTGCTGTTCAACTTCCAGACCCGGCGGCTGGGGGAAGCAGTCCGGGCGATGAAGCCCCACTCGCGGCCTGCGCCCACCGATAACAGCGAAGAGGCCCAGCGCAAACGCGAGGCCGAAGACTGGTTCCTGCAAGGATTGAAGCTCGAAGAAAGTCCCGACTCGCTGGACAAAGCCGTGGAAGCCTATCGCAAGGCCATCCAGCTCAATCCGGAAGCGGCGGGCGCCTTCATCAACCTGGGCACCATCTTCTACAACCGCCACCGGCTTTCCGAGGCGGAGACCTGTTACCGGCAGGCCATCAGCATCGATCCGCAGTACGCCCTGGCGCACTTCAACCTGGGCAACGTCTACGACGAGCGCGGCAACCTGTCCGAAGCCCGCAGCTTCTACGAGGAAGCGCTGCGCTTGCAGCCGAATTACGCCGACGCCCACTACAACCTGGCCCTGGTGATGGACCGGCTCGGGTTGCGGGGCAAGGCGCTGCATCACTGGCGCCGCTACCTGAAGCTCGACCCGGGGAGTCCTTGGGCGTCCTACGCCCGCCAGCAACTGTCTCGCGCTCCGTTCCGGGTGCTGAAAGGCGAGAGCGGCACGCCGTCCACTCCGGCGTGAGGCGGTCCGCCTGTGCTAAACTTCTAAAGTCCACCCTCTAAATGTGGTGAGCGTAGCTCAATGGTGGAGCATCGGACTGTGGCTCCGAGGGTTGTGGGTT
>CAYPHP010000864.1:0-2022 GCA_964410045.1 uncultured Acidobacteriota bacterium
GCGGGCGTCGCCACCGAATGCCGCGATGTTCTTCTGCACCCATTGCAGCGCGGCGATCTGATCGAGAATGCCGTAGTTGCCGGAAGAGCGGTGCTCGGACTCCTGGGTCAGTTCCGGATGGGAAAAGAAGCCGAACACACCCAGCCGGTAATTGATCGTTACCAGGACCACGCCTTTCTTGGCCAAGGCCTCGCCGTCGTAAGTGGGCGTAGCGCCCGAACCGCGCGTGAAAGCGCCGCCGTGGATCCACACCATCACCGGATACGGCTGCCGCGCCGACTTCGCGGGCGCCCACACGTTCAAATAGAGACAGTCCTCACTGACCGGTCCCAGGTTGGAGCGATAGGGAGAGCCTTCCGGGTAGGGAGCCTGCATGCACGAGGCACCGAACTCGCCGGCCGCGCGTACGCCGGTCCACGACGCCGCGGGTTGCGGCCCCTTCCACCGCAGGTCACCCACAGGGGGCGCGGCGTAGGGGATGCCGCGGTAGGCCATCACGTCGGGAGAGTTGCCGGCCTTGCCGGCCACCGATCCGCTTTGGGTGCGGACCGTTTCGTCGGCCGCCGCCAGCGGCAGTGCGATCGACAGCAGAATTGCAGGAACCCAGAAAAGACGCCTCATACCCCCTCGTTTTCCGGGGCCGGCCGGTGCGGTCAGTATTTCGGGACGCTGGAATCGACCTGATCGCTCCAGGCCAGGATGCCGCCTTTCAGGTTCTTCACCTTGCGGAACCCGGCCTTGCGCAGGAAGTCCACCGCCTTGCCGCTGCGAACCCCGCTGCGGCAGTGTACAACAATATCGTCGGCGGAGTTCAACTCGTGGACCCGCGCGGGCAGCTCACCAAGCGGCAACAGATGCCCGTTGATGTGGCAGATCTGGTATTCGTGCGGCTCGCGCACGTCCAGGATGTAGATGTCCTCGTGACGGTCGAGGCGCTGCTTTAACTCCACGGGCGTGATCTCCGGCACGGCGATTTCTTCCACGTGCTCCTCGCCGCGGATTCCGCAGAACTGCTCGTAGTCGATGAGCTTGGTGATGGTGCGATTGGGTCCGCACAGCGGGCATTCCGGATTCTTGCGCAGCTTCAGCTCGCGGAACTTCATGGCCAGCGCGTCGACCAGTAGCAAGCGTCCGGCGAGCGGCTCACCGCTGCCGAGGATCAGCTTAGTCACTTCCGTCGCTTGGATGATTCCCAGCAGCCCAGGCAGAATCCCGAGTACGCCGCCCTCGGCGCAACTTGGTACCAGACCCGGAGGAGGTGGTTCAGGATAGAGGCAGCGGTAGCACGGCCCATCGTTCAACCCGAACACGGAAGCTTGCCCTTCGAAGCGGAAGATGCTGGCGTAGACGTTGGGCTTGCCGAGCAGCACGCAGGCGTCGTTGACCAGGTAGCGTGTCGGGAAATTGTCGGTACCGTCGGCGACGATGTCGAACTGCTTGATGATCTCGAGCGCGTTCGACGATTCCAGGCGGGTCTCGAAGCCCACCACGTTGACCTCGGGATTCATGTCCGCGATGCGGTCGCGCGCCGATGCCAGCTTGGCCCGGCCGACGTCCTTGGTGCCGTGAGCAATCTGGCGTTGCAGGTTGGTGAAGTCCACCACGTCAAAGTCCACCAGACCGAGCGTGCCGACGCCTGCCGCTGCCAGATAGAGTGCCAGGGGCGACCCCAGCCCGCCGGTGCCAACGCACAGCACTTTGGCTTTCTTCAGCTTGAGCTGACCGCTCATGCCCACCTCCGGCATGATCAGGTGGCGGCTGTAGCGCAGGATCTCGTCGTTGGTCAGCGTGACGGGCGCCTCGGCAGTGGCCGTGCCGCCGGCAATCGACGGCACGATGCTGATCACGTCGCCTGAAGCAACCGGCGTCGCCTCCTTGCCCAGGTAGCGGATGTCTTGCTCATTGACGTAGACGTTGACGAAGCTGCGCAAGTGACCGTCATCGGTAAAGAGGTGGCGGCGCAGATCGGCGAATTGCGCGGTTAGGTCGCCGAGCGCTTCCTGGACCGTCGCGCCGTTCACG
>CAYPHP010000865.1:0-2019 GCA_964410045.1 uncultured Acidobacteriota bacterium
AAGACATGCTGGAGGTTTCGGACTTCATGCAGTTCGTCACCGGTTACAACATCGCTGTGGAGCCATAGCATGAAGCCTGTCGTTGAAGCGGTGCTTGAGACCGGTCTGTACGTCGAGGACATGCGCCGAGCGACGGAGTTCTACGATCGCCTGTTCGGCTTCCCTCATATGTTTGCCGACGACCGCCTGTGTGCTTACAACGTCGCCGGCCGGTCGGTGCTGCTGTTGCTTCGCAAGAAGGGCTCGCTGGAGCCCATGCAGAGGCCCGGCGGCATCCTTCCGCCGCACGACGGCGAAGGCCAGCAGCACATGGCCTTCTCGATTACCGCCGACGCGTGGGACGGCTGGATGAGCCGGCTCGCCGAGACGGGCGTGGCCGTCGAGAGCGTGGTCAACTGGGAGGCGGGCGGACGCAGCGTCTACTTCCGTGATCCGGACGGCAACCTGCTGGAACTGGCCACCCCCGGCATCTGGCCGATCTACTGATGAAGCTGCTTCTTCTTCTCTTCGCGGCGCTGGTTCATGCCGATACGCGCATCGTCATGCTGGGGACGGGTACGCCCAATGCCGATCCGCAGCGCTCCGGACCCGCCGTGGCGATCGTGGTGAATCAGATCCCGTACATCGTGGATAGCGGACCCGGCGTGGTGCGGCGGATGGCGGCGGCCAAACTGGATCTGACCAAGGCCCGCGTCGTGTTCATCACTCACCTGCATTCGGATCACACGCTTGGCCTGCCGGATTTAATCTTCTCGCCGTGGGTGCTGGACCGGACCGCGGCACTCGAGGTCTACGGGCCCAAGGGTATCGAACGCATGACCCGCAACATTCTGGACGCCTATCGCGAGGACATCCAGATCCGGCTTCACGGCGGCGAGCCCAGCAACAAGACCGGATACCGGGCCAATCCGCATCGAGTGCGCGCGGGCGTGGTCTTTCAGGATGCCAGCGTCAAGGTCACGGCGTTCCGTGTGCCGCACGGATCCTGGCGGGAGGCCTACGGGTATCGGTTCGACACCGCCGACCGTTCGATCGTAATCTCCGGCGACACGGCGGCGTCGGATGAAGTGGCCAAAACGTGCAACGGCTGTGACGTGTTGATCCACGAGGTGATTTCCGCTGCGGGATTGGCGAAGCGTACGCCGGAATGGCAGAAGTATCACCACGCCTATCACACGACGGCGAAAGAACTGGGCGCGGTTGCCACCAAGGCGCGTCCCAAGCTGCTGATCCTCTATCACCTGCTCTTTTCCGGAGTCAGCGAGGAAGATTTGCTGGCGGAAGTCCGCGCGGTCTACGCCGGGAAAGTGGTCTCGGCGAAGGATCTGGATGTTTACTAATGCGGAGAATTGGCGGGTATGGAGTGCGGCAGCTTGCTGCCGCATGCGGCGGCAAGCCGCCGCACTCCAAGGGCCGGAACGGCACTGAGCGATGAACCTCTCCACTCTCCTGCGGCGCAACCTGGGCTACTACTGGCGGAACCACGTCGCCGTGGCCGGCGGCGTGGCGATTGCCGTGGCCGTGCTCGCCGGCGCTCTGCTGGTGGGCGACTCAGTGCGGGGCAGCCTCCGCGACCTGGTCCTGGCGCGGCTGGGCAATACCCATTCGGTGGTCACGTCCGCCGGCGTATTCCGCGAAGAACTGGCCGGCGCGTTTCCAGGCGCGTCTCCGATGATCGCGCTCGAAGGCGTGGTGAGCAATGACGCCGGAAAGCGCCTCGGCGGCGTTCAAGTCTACGGCGTCGACGAGCGCTTCTGGCGGTTCCATGGGCAGACTGCGCCCGAGGGCGCCGTCATCAGCGCGCCGCTGGCTCGCGACCTCAGCCATCGCGACGGTGACGCCGTACTGGTGCGCGTGCCGAAGTACTCCGCCGTGCCGCTCGAATCCCTGCATGGACGCAAGGAAGACGCCGCGCGCACGGTGCGGCTCAATGCCCGCGTCCTGCCCGGACCGCTGGGCGAGTTTTCTCTCCGGCCGCAGCAAGGTGAGGTCCGCGCGATCTTTGTCCCGCTACGCCGG
>CAYPHP010000866.1:0-2018 GCA_964410045.1 uncultured Acidobacteriota bacterium
TCCGATTCTATCGCGATGGTCTTCTTGGCGGCCAGGAGTTGAGCGCGCTCCACCGCTTCGCGGCAAACTTCGGCCATGTCCACGGGCTGGCGGTTGAGCTGCAACATACCCGCGGAGATCCGCTCGACGTTCAGAAACGCTCCCACAATCCCCGAGAGACGCTTCGACTCCTTGTGGATCAGCGCGGCCACTGCTTCTTTCTTCTCCGGCGGCACGCCCTCGATGGACATCAGCTCGCTGGAAGCCTGGATGGCGGTGAGCGGTGTCTTGATTTCATGGGCGATCGCCTGCAGGCGAAAAGCGTAGTCGCGCTGTCCGGCTTCGGCCTGACCGGCGCGGCGACGCGTCAATGCGGCCGTGGCTACCAGCGCCATCAACGAGGCCGTCAGAAAGGCGGCCAGTAGTGAGCCGAGCGGAAGGATCCATCCGCTGTCTAATGCGACCGCCGCAACAATGGGTAACGCGATCACGCCGCTCGCGAGCAACCAACCAACTCCACGGCCCTGTTTCCACCACGCAAACGCGAACATAACGCCACCGAGCGCCAATAGCACGCCATATTCCCATTCTGCGTCTAGCGGTCGAAGGAAGTCGCGGTCCAACAACACCCGCACCAGGTTGGCGTGGATCTCCATGCCCGGCATGCCGAGACCGCGAGTGGTGGGTGTGAACAGACGATCGCCGGAACCGTAGGCCGTGCCGCCGAGGATCACGATTTTGCCGGCGAAGACTTGCGGGTCGAGTTTTCCATCGAGCAAGTCGTTGAATGAATACGTGCGGAACGTTTCCGGCGGACCGGCATAGCGCAGCCAGACCAGATAGTCCTGAGCCGAGCGCGCGGGAACGGCGATGCTGGCAAGGGTGAGGCGGTTGCCGCTTTCCACGATCTCGCCTGCTCCCTCGGCCAGCCGAACTGCTTCGAGCGCCAACGCCCAGTGGCGCTCCGCACTGTTACTCCGACGCAAGACCATGCTGCGGACCACGCCGTCGGCGTCAGGACTGGAGTGTACGTGTCCCAGCACGGAGCGCGACACGCGCAATCGTGGCAACAGCCACGTTGCCGAATTTCGGTCTGTGCTGAGCGCCACGCCCAATACCACGGCGGGAAGCGGCGTCAGAGCGTCCGCCAGTAATTGGTCGAACTCAGACGCCTCGGGAAACAGCATGTCGACGACCAAGACGCGTGGCGGCGCGGAAGCGAGTCGCTTCAGTCCCTCCGCCAGCAGATCGCGCCGGATCGGCAAGCCGCCGCTGCGCGCCACGGTGGCGTCATCGATAGCCAGAAGCACGATGCGTTCAACCGTTGGCGTGCGAGCAGGCGGCCGCAGGCTCAGGAGCACATCGTAGGCCGCCAGATTGACTTGCTGGACCACCCCGTTCCACGCCAGCAGCGGCAGCAGCGCCGCCAGCAAGAGCATGAGAAGCGCCGCATGCCAGACCTGCAACCGGGCGTTCAGAGCGGTACCTTGCGCAAGCGCAGCGCGTTGCCGATCACGGAGACGGAGCTAAAGGTCATCGCCGCGCTGGCGATCATCGGGCTGAGCAGCAACCCGAAGAACGGATAGAGCGCTCCAGCGGCGATGGGAATACCCAGGGCGTTGTACAAGAAGGCAAAGAACAGGTTCTGGCGGATGTTGCTCATGGTGGCGCGGCTCAACCGGCGCGCGCGCACCAGCCCTTGCAGATCACCTTTCACCAGTGTGATCCCGGCCGTTTGCATGGCCACATCGGTCCCCGTGCCCATGGCGATACCCACCTGCGCTTCGGCCAGTGAAGGAGCGTCGTTGACTCCATCGCCGGCCATGGCCACGATCCGTCCGGCTTGGCGAAGTTTTCTCACGGCCGCGCCCTTCCCTTGCGGCAGGACCTCGGCGAGCACTTCATCGATGCTCAGTTGCCGCGCCACGGCTTCAGCCGTGGTACGGCTGTCGCCGGTGAGCATGACGATGCGGATGCCGTCGGCGTGCAGAGCGGCGAGCGCTTCACGCGTCGAGGCTTTGAGCGGATCGGCCACGCCA
>CAYPHP010000867.1:0-2010 GCA_964410045.1 uncultured Acidobacteriota bacterium
GTACTTCAGGACCACCTTGTAGTCCCACGCAGGCAGACCCTGATGCAGGCGCGGCTGGTAGATGGTGATGGAGAGGATCTTGCCCTCCTTGCGGCGCTCCTGAAGGATGGGCAGATGCCACTTCTTGAACAACGCCAGCCACTCATCGGTCTTGCCGGGGGCTAGCTTGTAATAGCTTTCAACGACGGGTTGAACGGGTGTCTGCGCCGCTAACAGAGCGGTCAGACACAAAAGGCAGGAAATGACTAGGGTACGCATCCGCAAAGGTTAGCACCTTTGCGCCGCGGGTGAACTACTCCAAATCAGGCAGCTTCAGCCGGCACTTCGACAGGGCCTTGTCGATCACCACTTCGGCCGACTTGTCGGGAACGTTGCGCACGGTGGCCAGCTCGCTGACCAAGAGCTGGCGGGAACGGTCCAGCATCTTCTTCTCGCGGAACGAGAGCGGCTTGGCGCGGCTCAACTTCAGCAGGATCTTCATCACCTCAGCCACCTGCAGCAGCGACCCGGTCCGCATCTTCTCGGAGTTCTCTTTGAAGCGCCACTTCCAGTCGGCGTGCGAACGGCAATCGCCATCCGCCAGGTAGCCGACGATGCGATTGATTTCGGCCTGTTTGACGATCTTGCGGAGCCCCACGCTTTCCACGTTGCTGAAGGGCACCATCACCGTCAAGCTGTTGGCATTAATGCGCAAAAGGTAGTACCGCTCGGCCTGTCCCGCGATGGTCCGGCTGCTGATCTGCTCGATCGTGCCGACACCATGGTTCGGGTAAACCACCTTGTCTCCAACCCGGAAATGCATATTTGGCCTTCTCTAGCCTACCCTCGGGGAGCAGGCGGGGATGTGGTAGAACCCTTGAAAGATAAGGATAACAGGAAAGGGCAGGGGGAGTCAACAGGGAGTTAACACCGACTTATACGGATTGGCTACCAGCCTTGAATATAACCCATTTATCTACAATAGCTTATGCAGATTTTGCAAGGTCGAGAAGGATCTGCCTTGCATGACCGTCCGCCTTCACTTTCAGGTAAACCTGAGCCACTTTTTGGCCCGAATCGATCAAAAAGGTGCTCCGTTCGACGGCCATAAAGGTCTTGCCGTACATGCTCTTTTCCTTGACCGCGCCATAAGCCGTGGCCACCCTCTTTTCGGGGTCGCAGAGCAGGTCAAAGGGCAGGTCGTACTTCTGATGGAACCGTTTCTGTTCCTTCAGGCGGTCCGGACTCACACCCAGGATCACCACATCAAGCTCCTTGAAACTGTCATAGGCATCACGGAACCCGGATGCTTCCACCGTTCAACCGGGCGTATCGGCCTTGGGGAAGAAGTAGAGCACCACCTGCCGACCCGCGAAGTCCGCGAGGTTGACGGTCTTGCCGTCCTGATTCTCGAGCGTGAACGCGGGCGCGTTCTTCCCTTGCATGGACCTATCCTCCCAGTTGCCTCTTCAGCAGGTCATTCACCAGCGCAGGATTGGCCTGCCCGCGGGTCTGCTTCATCACCTGGCCGACGAAATAGCCCAGTACGCCCTGCTTGCCGCCGCGATACTGTTCCACTTGCTTGGGACTGGCGGCCAGCACTTCGGCGATCACCTTTTCGAGCGTCGCGTTGTCGCTGATCTGGGCCAGCCCTTCTTCCTGAATGATCTCGGCGGGTCCGCGGCCGGTGGAGAACATCTTGACGAAGACGTCTTTGGCCATTTTTCCGGAGATGGTACCAGCGGCGAGCACGCGCAGCAACTCGGTCAGGTGAGCGGCGCTCACCGGCGACGCGTCAATCTCCTTGCCGGCAGCGTTCAGTGATCCCAACAGATCGCCCATCACCCAGTTGGCGGCAGCGCGGGCGTCGCCGCTGGCGCGAGCCACTTCCTCGAAGTAACCGGCCAGCGCGCGCGACGCGGTCAGCACGCCGGCGTCGTACTCACGCAGCCCGTACTCCTGAATGAAGCGCGTGCGCCGCGCCGCCGGCAACTCCGGCAGCGTCCCGCGGATCTCCTCGCGCCAGGCTTC
>CAYPHP010000868.1:0-2008 GCA_964410045.1 uncultured Acidobacteriota bacterium
TTCGATGTTTCCTGGCGTTAGTGTCTGAGCCATGACGCCGATGTCCTCTTCTCCGATTCAGAAGCCGGACCTCGCGGACGAGTCGATGCAATTTCGGACCACGAACTGGGGCTTGGTGACCGGGGCGGCGGACACGGCGTCTGCCGATTGGAGCCAATCCTTGGAAACGCTTTGCCAGACCTACTGGCGCCCGGTTTACGCCTTCATTCGCAAGCGCGGTCACGCACCCGAAGCCGCCCAGGATCTCACCCAGACGTTCTTCGCCCAGTTGCTGCAATCCGACTTCCTGGGCAAGGCCGACAGTTCCCGTGGCCGATTTCGCTGTTTCCTGATGACCTCGATCGACAATTTCCTGCGTGTGGAACATCGGAATGCCATCACCCGGAAGCGAGGGGGTGGCTGGGAGCGGATCCGGTTGGACGACGAGGAGGCGGAGCGGTTCGTGCAGGCCGAACTGGCCGACACGGCCACGCCGGAATTGATCTTCGAAAGGGAATGGGGCCGGACACTGCTGGCCAAGGTGCTGGGGGCTCTCGAGGCGGAGTTCGCTGCGGGCGGGCGGGCGGTGTTGTTTCAGGCGCTGAAGCCGCACCTGGCCGGAGATCCGGGCGCGTTGCCATACCAGGAGATCGCAGTTCGCGTTGGGGCAAGCCTGACCGGGATCAAGGTGAGTGTGCACCGCGCCCGCAAACGCTACCAGGAATTGCTGCGGGCGGAGGTCGCGCAGATCGTGGCCAATCCTGCCGAGGTCGAGGACGAACTCCGCCATCTGGTTCGCCTGCTGGCGTGATGTCCGACTCCGCAGCGACAAGATCCGTGAGTTCGGGGACACGGACTTTGCACTTCACCCGGATGCCGCCAACCTCGAGCGGTTGGGCGCGGCGATACGCGAGTTGCAGGCGTCGGTGATCGCCGTGCCGCCCCTCTCGCTGGAACATCTCCTGCTCGGGTGCGCCGTTCCTGTTCGCTGGCAGCACCCGGGCGCCGCCGATCATGCATACTGGGCTCCGCTGAAGAAGGAACTGGAACGAATGCGGCATTCCTGAACGGATTCCATTGCCAGCTTGTTCTTCGCCCGTGGCAGGATATGCCTTCGCGATCCGTGGTTTGACATTTCAATTGGCAAAAGGCATTCTGACTGCCATGAAGCTGACCTTGGACAAGATGAGTCGCCTGGTGGTGCCGAAATCTCTTCGGGATCGGTTCGCGCTCGCTCCCGGCCATGAGCTGGAAGTGCTGGTGGAGTCCGATGGGTTTCGGCTCCGGCCGGTCCACGCCACCCCGGCCCTGACTTCGAAGAGCGGCCTATTGATCTGCACCAGCGAGTTGCCCCCGACTGCCTGGGATGTCGGGGCTTTCCTGGACAAGGAGCGCGAGCAACGGAGCCGGCAACTCGGCGGGGTTTGACACATGAAGAAGGCCTGTTTCGACACTTCCGCCCTGGTCGCGGCGCTGCTGCAACAGCACCCGCACCACGCCCGGGCCTTTCCCCGCCTGCTGGCCGTCCACCAGGGAAAGCTGGACGGGGTGATGACGACCCACGGCCTGGCGGAGCTCTTTGCCACACTGACCGCCCTCCCGCTGAAGCCACGGCTTCCACCTGCCGACGTGCACCGGATGCTCCAGCAATCGCTGCTCGCCCATTTCAGAATTGTTTCGCTCACCGCCAAGCACTATGCGGAAGCGCTTTCCATGACGGTTCAAAGGGGTTTGAGCAGCGGCGCCATATACGATGCGCTCCATCTCGTCGGCGCCCGAGCCGCCGACTGTGACGGATTGCTGACCTTCAATGCCCGGCACTTCCGAATCCTCGCTCCAGGTGACTCGCTCGTCGTGGAACCCTGATTTGCCGCCGATCGAGCGGCCTGGTTTCCCCACAATAAGGAACGGGAACGACTGCGGCGCTCCTGAGCAGTGCTTGCTCGAACAGCCCTTAACGATGCAATTCACCCGTCTGAATTACCGAGACCGACATTCGAGCGTGTTTGGCGTTGCCTGCTGCACCTAC
>CAYPHP010000869.1:0-2004 GCA_964410045.1 uncultured Acidobacteriota bacterium
CAACGCCGCTCCTCCCAGATACCAGACTCCGGCCATGCCCAAGGCCACCGGAGCAAGACTCACGGGCAGCAGCGCCGCGGTGAACACCAGCACCTGCCGCACCGTGGCCGGCTGATCGTAGACCGGCAGCATGATGATCCCGCCGCGTTCGTAGTCCTCGCGGTACATCCAGGCAATCGCGAAGAAATGCGGGAACTGCCAGAGAAACAGGATGGCGCAGAGGACCCAGCCTCCGCCGTCCAGCGTGCCCCGGGCCGCGGTCCAGCCCATCAAGATCGGGAACGCGCCGGGAAACGCCCCGATCAGGGTGCACAAGTAAGTCTTGCGTTTCAGCGGCGTGTACAGGAACAGGTAGCTGGCCCAAGTCAGCAGGCCGAGCAGGCTGGTGAGCAGATTCACTACCAGGCCAAGATAGATGGACCCGGCCGCTGCGAGGATCAGCCCGAACATCAAGGCGCGTGCGGGAATCAAGCGGCCGGCCGGCAGCGGACGCTCCTGCGTCCGTCGCATCTTGCCATCGCTGTCAATCTCCAGATAGTGGTTCATGGTCGCGGCGCCCGCCGCGATCAGCCCGGTTCCGGCCAGCGCATGCACCAGCAACAGCAGGCTCCAGGAACCCTGGATGCCCATGTAGAAGCCCACCAGCGTGCTCATCAAGATGAGCGAGGTCACCGAGGGCTTGGTCAACTCGAGGTAATCCGCCAGTGGCGAGCGTTCGAGCGAGCGGGCCCAGGCCAAGGCTGCTCTCATGCGGCCACCTCCACCGGTTCTTCCGCCGCCTGTGGAGTCCAAGCGGCCCGCAACAACAGCAGCAGCAGCACGACGGTTGTACCCAATGTCAGCGCGCCCATCAACAAGTGCGACGTGGTCACCCAAACGTACACCGGCATCGGTTGCGGATAGTCCTGGTAGTAGAGCTTGGCCGCCAGAGAGCCGCCGCCCAGGAAGAGTTGCGTCAACAGCAGACTTCCGAGCGTCACCGCTGTGGGGACAATCCCCGGCACCCCGCGATATTCCAGCAGCACGCGTGTCACGGTCCAGAAGACGAAGAAGCTGGCTACAATCGCTCCCACCACATGCGAGAAGATCCCGATACCTTGATGGCGGAAGGCCGCGCCCAACAGCAGTTGGATGAAGATGGCCAAAAACGTGGCCAGCGCCAGGCGCCGCGTGTCCGGCGAAAGATCCTGCTTCGGTATCCTCTGCCATAGCCGCGAGGTGAACAGCGCGATGCTAACAGTGGTGCAGAAGAACAATTGCGCCAGGCAGGCGTGCGCCGTCGAGATGCGCCACGGCAGCATGAAGAGCACCGTGACGCCGCCTAGCAGCCCCTGCACGATTACCAAGCCCAGAGCGGCCCAGCCCAGGCGGCGCATCCACCGCCGTTTTTCCACCCGTTGGATCCACACCGCCAGGATGATGGTCAGGATGCCGGTGGTGGTTGCTACCATGCGGTGGCCGTGCTCGTAGAAGATTCCCCCGACCATCGGCGGCATCAGTTTGCCGTAGGACAGCGGCCAATCGGGCACGGACAGCCCGGCGTCATTGCCGGTCACCAGCGCTCCCGCGATCAACAGGAAAGCAGTGAAGCAGGCCGTGAAGACAGCGAACCGATGCAACCCCTTCGATCGATGGGGTTCCGCAATCCGAAATCCGAGATCCGCCTTTCGCAATTCAGTTAGCCTTTGAAGTTAAAGTCCACGGCCTTGCTCTCCTTGGCCGAGACGGAAATCTTCATCTCCTGGGTGCCCAGTTTCTCGTGCCAAGCCTCAATAGTATAGCTCCCCGGCGGGAGCCCCTTGATCTCAAATGTCCCGTCCTTGGTTGTCACCGCAAAGAAGGGATGCTTGAAAACGGCCAGGTAGCTCTTCATCCAAGGATGAATGTTGCACTTGATGGGGATCGGGGGCATCTCCGCCTGGGTGAACACCTTCTTCTTGGGATCGCCTTTGGCCTGCGACTCATTCCACTCCCGATTGATCTTCGGGATGGGATGGATGTTGT
>CAYPHP010000870.1:0-1984 GCA_964410045.1 uncultured Acidobacteriota bacterium
CGCCGTCGTCGGCGGGCCCCAAGACCAGGTCGGCGCGATCGAGTCCGGCGAGCGCCTGCTCCAGACGCGCAGGCGGCAGGTGGGGGGTATCGCTGCCTAGGATTACGATCTTGCGGGCCCCGGCGGCCAGCCCTTCCTGGATGGCCACCATTAGCCGCGCGCCAAGGTCACCTTGGCTCTGCCGCCCAGTCTCGATTCCCGCAGGCAGGGCAATCGCAGGGATTTCCTCGCTGAAGAGGACCACGCGCCGGCCGGGGAAAGGCATGTCCGCCGTATCCTCAATCATCGCGACATGGAGAGCGCAGGCCTGCTCGGCGGTTAGATTGGTCAGTATCCGTGTCTTAACCCGACCCGGCACGGGTGTTCGCGCAAACACCAAGAGCAGGTCCGATCCGCGTTCATCGGCGTTCATCGGCGGTCAGATGAAGAGTTCTTCGTCTTGGGGAGTGCGGTCAACCGGACCGCGAGGATTGCGTGCGCGGCCAAAGAAGAAGTCCACCGCGGCGCGAACTCCAGTCAGCACCGCCTGGATTTCGTGCATGGGCTGGGCCACGCTCTTGTGCACGGTTTCGGTGGCTTGCTCCAACCGGCTCAGAGCGTCGGAGATCAGCTGGTCGGCCCGGATCAATTGCAGGCGGGCTCGATCGGCGGCCTCAGCCAGCAACAGATCCATCCGCCCGGCATTGGTCTTGGCGAAAGCCGCGACTTCGTCGACCGTGGCGTTGGTCTTGTCGACGGTCTTGCGGCCTTCGGCAACCAGGTCGCGCACTTGCGCCATCAGTGGCTGGATTTCCTTGTCGATCAGGTTTTCGATTTTGGATTGCAGGCGCTTGAATCCCAGGAACAGGCTGACCAACACGGCCACCTGGGTGACCACGGCCAGCGCCGTCACCGCGGTGGAAGCCACCAGCCAGTTCTGCAGACCAGGATCCATTTAGCTCTAAGATTCCGCCTCGCGGGTGCTCGCTTCGCGATAAGCCTGCCGTCCCGCCTCGACTGCCGAATGGACGTTCTCACGCTGCCGGGCCACCGCCTTGCGTCCGCGGTCGATCAACTCGTCGGCCTGCTCGCGCAACTCGGTGCTTCGCTTGGTGAGATAGTCGCGGCCTTCATCCACGCGGGTGGTGATCAGGTGACGCGTTTCCTCGCCGGAGCGGGGCGCGAATAGGATGCCGATCAGCGTGCCGACCCCAAGGCCGGCCAGGAAATAGGTGAACTTGCCGCCGCTTTCGTCTGCCATAAAGCCTCCAAGAGCGATGGTAGCACAAGCCCAACTTCAACGTTCAAGGTTCAAGGTTTTCCCGGCGCGGTTTTGAGCCTTTTTTCGGAAGACGCCTGACCGCGGCCTTCTTTTGTTGCTTCAGCTCCCGGCCCCGACGCTGGCGATGGAAGCCGACGGCGAAACGGTGGGCCTCGTCCCGGACCATCTGCACGAGGTGCAGGACCGGCGAGTGGCGGTCCAGCACGATAGGCTCTGACTCCTGGCCCAGCACATAAAGGACTTCCTCCTTCTTGGCCAGCGCGGCGAGCGGCTGGTTGATCACACCCAGGCCTTCCAGGGCCGTGGCGGCGGCGTGCAACTGTCCCAGTCCGCCGTCCACAAGGATCAGCCCCGGGAACGATTGCTTCTCCTTCTGCAGGCGGCTATAGCGGCGCGTGACCACCTCCGCCATCGACGCGAAATCGTCGTTGCCGTCCACGGTGCGGATGATGAACTTGCGGTAGTCGGCCTTGCGCATCTTCCCCTCTTGCCACACGACCATGGAGGCCACCTGGTCCGTGCCCTGGATATGGGAGATGTCGAAACACTCGATGCGCTTCACCGGTCCCGGCAGACTCAGGGCATCTTGCAGCGCTTCGGAGATGGCCTTCGAACTGGGCTTGAGCACGCGGAAGCGTTGTTCGAAGGAATGCTCGGCGTTCTTCGCGGCCAGGTCCAACAGCGCACGCTTGGGGCCGCGCTGCGGGGTGACGATCTCCACCT
>CAYPHP010000871.1:0-1984 GCA_964410045.1 uncultured Acidobacteriota bacterium
TCGTGCTCAGATCTTGATAAAGTTCGGTGATGTCCTTACGGCTGGATTCGTTCTTGAGCAACTCGGCCCGAGCGGCGGCCAGCTTGCCGAAGGCAGTTTGCGGGTGTTTTTTTGCCAGCTCTTCGTACTGTTCCTGGGCGTTGTCCAGGTTGCGACGGTTTTCCAGGGCCAGCGTCTCTTCGATCACGGCCAGCGCGTACGATGCTTCCGGCGCCAGAATCGGGTCGGCTTCGACCTCCTTGGCCAACTCTTCATATTCTTTCTTGGCCTTGCCGATGCCGTCCTTGGCGCCGCGCGGATCGACGCCGATCTTGCGCATGCTGCTCCACAGTCGTTCCCAGGCGGCTTCGAAACGGATTGCCTGGCCCTGCGGCTTTTCGGAATAGGAATCGTTCAGGGATTTGATGTCGTAGATGTAGTAGGCGTACCAGCCTTCGGAATTCTCGTCCTTGCCGACGCGGTACCAGCGCATGCTCATAAAGACCACGACCACGGCGAGCACGCCGAAGATCACCCAGAAGACGGTCCCGCGCTGCGGCCTTTCCTTGAGGTTGCCCAACAGGCGGCCCATGCGGTCCGCCAGGGCGTTGGTTTCCAATTCCTTGCGATGTTCCGCTTTCATGCGGCCAGGCTCCAGCAGTGCACGGAGAACCCAATCAGTTCAAGACTTGCGTCATGATAGAAGGACCACGCCACGCGGTCAAGCAGACTTGGTGCGCCCCGCTCGGGCGGGCCTTTGATTTGACCGGCGCCGAAAACCAACTTATGTTCCCTTCAGGCAACCTCCGCGCGCCGGCCCGACCGAAGTCGCCTGCGCATCGAAATTGAACCACAGAGACGCAGAGGCACAGAGAAAGGCAGGATGGGTAAGAAAAAATCCGGGCTTTCTTCCCAATTTCTCTTCTCAGTGTCTCAGTGTCTCTGTGGTTCGAATGCGTTGCAAAGCCGGGTCAGACCCCTTTTTCATCTGGGTACCTCGAACATGGCTCACGTTGCTTCGGCACAGGTCGCGGAATACCTCGCCAAGCCGGCGATTCATCAGCAATGGGAAGGCGATTACCGCACGCCGGATAACGAGGCGTTCTACAACCTGGCGTGCGACGCCCTGGTGCGCACCCTGAACGCGCCGCCCGACGCGCCGATCCTCGACGCCGGCTGCGGACCCGGCTATCACTCGATCCGCCTGGCGCGCTGCGGCTTCCGCGTTCAGGCAATCGACTTCTCCACGAGCGCCCTGGAGCAGGCCGAAGCGAATATCCACGCTCAGGGCCTGGCCGATCGGATCGCGCTCAAGCAGGACAGCTTGCTCGACCTGTCGTTTCCCGATGATCATTTTCCGTACGTCCTGTGCTGGGGTGTGCTCATGCACATTCCCGACGTGGCGCGCGCCTTCAGCGAGCTGGCGCGAGTGGTTCAGCCGGGTGGGCATCTGATCATCAGCGAGTCTAATTGCCGATCGGTGCAGGCGGCGGGATTTCGATGGTTCAAGCGGATGTGTGGCCGGGAGAAGGCGGACCTCGTCCGCACGCCGGCCGGCGTCGAATCGTGGGTGGCGCGCGACGGCGGCAAGCTCGTGACGCGCGAAACCGACGTGCCCTGGCTCATCGCCCAGGCTGCGGAGCGGGGCCTCACGCTCAAGCAGCGCCGCGCCGGCCAGTTCACCGAGGCCTACACCCGCGTGCCGACTCGGCCCCTCAAGAAACTGGTGCACCTCTTCAACTGCTTCTGGTTTAGCTGCATCCGCTGGCCCGGCGCCGCGTTCGGCAACCTGCTCATCTTTGAAAAGAACGCGAACTAAACGGATCGCTACAATCGACTGGATGAGAATCCTCGTCGTCGAAGCGCGCGGGTTGCATATCGGCTATCTCGGCTGTTACGGCAACGAATGGATCGCCACTCCCAATCTGGATCGCCTGGCTGCCGAGGGCGTTGTCTTCGATCGACATTATCACCACCGCCCCGACCTGGCGCAGTCGAGCTTGTT
>CAYPHP010000872.1:0-1979 GCA_964410045.1 uncultured Acidobacteriota bacterium
GGATTGGCGACCGCCACCGTTTCCGCTGCGGGCGTCGCGGCCGCAGGCGCCGGGATCGCCGCAGGCGCCGCCAGCTCGGGCGGCTCCGGAACGGCGGGCTCCTGTGCCTGCCCAGCGGTGGCGAACACCAGCAGCGCGAACATCAGCGCCACGCCGGTCCAGCGAACGAGGGCAAGCGGGAACTGAAACGGGAAAGCGAACGACATGGCGACCTTCTCCTGGACGGCGTGACGCGGACGACGGGCTTGAGGGGTGGACGACTCGGGCGGGCGACGCTGCCGGCACCTGTCACTCGTCCTCCAGGCTCCACTTGTAGTTGATGCGGAACCACGTGGGCTCGGGTTTTCCGTCGACGGTGCCGACGGTGAACTTGCAGGTGCTGAACGCGCGGATCGCCGCCTCGTCGAGTCGCGCATATCCGCTGGACTTCTCGATGCCGGACTCGGCGACCTTGCCGGCGACGTTGATCAGCAGGCGGATACGACTGGTGCCCTGCTCTTCGAGACGCTGCGAAGCAGCCGGGTAGTTCGGCTTGCGGCATCCACGCGGGCTGCCGTCGTAATCGATCTTCGGCGCGACGCGCACCGGTTCGTGCGCAGGCGCGGGAGGTGCCGGCGGCGGCGGTGGCGCCACCGGCTTGACCTCGGTGATCTGCGTGATCGTCTTCGGCGGTTCGGGAGGCGGCGCCACGACGATGTCGGGCGGCGGAATGTACGGCGGCGGCGGCGGCTCGAACTCGGGAACCGGAGGAGGAGGCTCCTCCATCTTCGGTTTCACGTCCTCGATGATCTTGGTCTCGATCGGCTGCGGCAGCAGCTCGATGGCCTTGCGGGCCAGCCCATTCATCAGGCCCCACACCAGCAGGATGTGAAAGCCGACCACGAAGGCCAGCCCGATCAGCCGGTTCTGGTTGTCCGCTCGGCCGTCTGCAGTGAAATTCATGCGGTAAATCGTCTGCGTGGGAGCGGGGCCGGAGGGGCGCTCCTTGAAGCTTCGAGATCAATTGTCCATCGCGGGCCGACATGCCGCAATCCGTGATCCGGAATTCTCTGGTCTTATGCACTTCGCGATCGACGCACGATTCGCGCCTCGCACGTCCTGCGGTCGCTCACACGAACGAGTCACGGGCACTCACCGATTGATACCGCGGCCCATACGGGCGAGCATTCGCCCGCACCGCCATCGTCCCGTACCGGAATACGCCCGGCTGCTCGCGCCCGCGTGAACGGCCACGGACGAAGAGGCGATGAATCTAGATAGTTGTGTACCATACTAGTTTCGCGCGGAAGCTCGGATTTTACGCGCGCAACCGTTCGTCCTGCTGCCCCTGGAGGCTTTCGTGACATCCAAGATCTACCCCGACGCCGCAAGCGCGCTCAAGGGTCTGACGCGCGACGGCATGACCGTCATGGCCGGCGGTTTCGGCCTGTGCGGCATTCCCGAGAACCTGATCGTCGCCCTGCGCGACTCGGGCGCCAAGGACCTCACCGTGATCGGCAACAACGTCGGTTGCGACGAGCACGGCATGTGGCTGGTGCTCGCCAACAACCAGATCAGGAAGGTGCTGGCATCGTACGTCGGCGAGAACAAGATCCTCGAATCGCGCTACATGAAGGGCGAGATCGAGATCGAGTTCAATCCGCAGGGCACCTTGGCCGAGCGCATCCGCGCCGGCGGCGCCGGCATCCCGGCCTTCTACACGCGCACGGGTTACGGCACCAAGGTTGCGGAGGGCAAGGAGACGCGCCAGTTCAACGGCGAGTGGTACGTGATGGAGACGGGTCTGACCGCCGACGTTGCGCTGGTGAAGGCCTGGAAGGGCGACGCGGCCGGCAACCTCATCTATAGAAAAACCGCGCGCAACTTCAATCCGATGATCGCCACCGCCGGCAAGGTCACCGTGGCCGAGGTCGAAGAGCTGGTCCCGGTGGGAACCCTCCCGCCCGATCAGATCCACACGCCCGGGATCTTCGTGAAGC
>CAYPHP010000873.1:0-1973 GCA_964410045.1 uncultured Acidobacteriota bacterium
ACCGCCCGCCGGGCGTACGGTCCTCCGGGAACTTCATCATCACAAAGTAAGTGTGGGCGGGAGGCAACGGCATCGCTACGAACGCAACCTTCGCTCCCGGGAGAGCCCGTTCGGCGGCGGCCTGCACTTCTTCCGCGGCCACGAAGGGCCGTCCCTTCTCGAACGTAACCACCGGCGGAGCCGGGGAAGGAGGAGTGTCGGTCGCGCGGAAGATCCAATCCGCCGGCGCTTCGAAGCTGAGCACCACGCCCGTTCCCGCCAGAATCACGGCAAACAGCAGCGCATAGATGCCGGTGACGTTGTGCAGATCGAGATTGATGCGCCGCCATCCCGTTTTGAAGTTCAGCGTCGCGGCCATGCGCGGGAACCAGACCAGCAGACCCGTCACCGTCAGGAACAGCAGCACCACGGTTCCCCAGCCGACGATCTTGTTGCCGAGCTTGTTGGGCCGCGGACGCTCGCCCGGCGGCGGTTTTTTCGGCGTGTTAGGGATCAGCAGGCGGGTGTGGAAGTGATGCAGCTTGTATGCCAGCCCGTCCATGATCTTGCGCGTTCCTAAGATCGCCCCGGTGTAAGGATTCACGAACACGCGCGTCCCGTCCGTCAGGAGAACCGCCAGCGAAATCCCTTCTTCTGGCGGAAGCATGGCGTTCAGGATCCGTCGGTTCGGATAGGCTTCGCGCACGATGTCGAGTACTCTGCTCAGCGGAAGCGCCGTGCCTTCGGGCGTCACATAGGAGTGCGATGGATTCAGGGCCCGGTCAATCTCGTTCTCAAATACCAGAATCGCTCCGGTGCCGGCGGTGATCAGGACCAGCAGGGAAGCGGCCAAGGCCACCCAGCGATGAACCGTCAGGAAGAAGGAACGGATTGCTCCGAACATCGGGGTCTGACCATATCAGCGCCGCCGGTGCGGTCCAACCGGTCCGGGATGAATTGCCGATCAGTCGGGGCAAACGCTCTTTCCAGTGGGATGGGCATCTTGGCGCGTGGCAAACCGCTGGATGAAGGCATCGTGGCGGGCGCCCCGCCAGGGCCGGCGTTGCTTGCCGGCCGGCGTTTGGGCTTGCGGTGGCGTGCGTTTGTCCTCCGCCTTCCACCGAGTGTCCCACGAGGTCCGTACGGAGGCGCTGATGGTGGGTAGAATCTTCCCGGCGCCGCGCGACGCGGGGTCGTAAGGAATACAATGCAGGCATGACGAGCATCAGCGACAGGGCGATGAGCCGGCACGTTCGCCTGGCGGCCTGGGTATCCCTGGGTGCGGTGCTCGTGGGTCTGGTGTTCGTCCTGCGCCAGCTCGTCTTTCTCCAGGTCCGCGGCATCACGGCGCCCGCTTGGGACCGCATCGCGCTCAACGAGATGATGTACTGGCTCGCCTGGGCTCCACTGGTTCCTTTGGTCGTCTGGCTCACCCGCCACACCCGGAGCTTGTGGTTGCTGGCGCTGAGCGCATGCGGGTCCTCCGTGCTGCACTTCTTCCTGGCGCTCGCCTTCCGCATACTGGCGGCCTGGGTGGCCTTCGGCACCAAGCCGGAAACGGAAGGATGGATCCGGTTGACGACCGTGCCGTCCAGTTGGGTGGTCATGGACCTCTTTCAGGGCGCAGTCACCTTCATGGCCATCGCTGGGTTCGCCTACGCCTGGAACCACTATGCGCGCGCCAGTGAACTGGAGAGCCAGCTCGCCCAAGCCGAGTTGCGCGCGTTGCGGGCGCAGCTCCAGCCCCACTTCCTGTTCAATACGCTCAACAGCATCTCCGTCCTCATCCACGAGGATCCCGCGGCCGCCGACCGCATGCTGCTGCGGCTCAGCGATCTGCTGCGCCTGGTGCTGCAGCGCAGCGGCGCCCAGGAGGTGCCCTTGCGGGAGGAAATGGAGTTTCTCCGAAGTTATCTCGAGATCGAGCGGGCCCGGTACGGCGACCGTCTCGATGTTCACATGGAGATTGATCCGGCTACCCTGGAAGCGAAAAT
>CAYPHP010000874.1:0-1970 GCA_964410045.1 uncultured Acidobacteriota bacterium
GGTTCCCTGACCCATCGAAGAGCAACTGGGACGGCTGGCCAACGTAGGAACCGGCTGCGGGAATTCCGTCGCGGGTGTCGGTGCCGCCGCCGGCGACTGTGGAGAGAATGTTGCCCGCCGCAGCGATCCTGCGAATTCGGCCGAGCCGCTCGGAGAGATAAAGATTGCCGGCGGTGTCGATCGCAACGTAGAAAGGCGAGCCCAGCGGCGTGTTGACGCCCGCCTGGACCCCGTCAGCGGCGATGGCGCTGAAGCCATTGCCGGCCACCGTGGTGATCACGCCCACGCTGTCCACCTTGCGGACGCGGTAGTTGTTGGCATCCACGATGAACATGTTGCCCGCGGTGTCGAACGCCACGCTGGTCGGACAGCTCAGTTGCGCCTGCGTAGCCGGCCCGCCGTCGCCGCTGAAACCAAACGTGCGGTTGCCGGCCACCGTCGTGATCACCCCGGCGCGGTCCACGCGGCGGACCACGGTGTTGTAGCAGTCGGCGACGTACAGGTTGCCGGCGGCGTCCAGGGCCATGCCGAACGGCGGGCCCAGCCGGGCATAAATGGCCGGTCCGCCGTCTCCGGAGAATCCCGTGAATCCATTCCCGGCCACCGTGGTCACCGTTCCCGTGGGAGTGATCCTTCGAATGCGGTAGCTCGCGTCGGAGAAGAGCAGGTTTCCGGAAGGGTCCATCAAGGCGAACAACGGCAGCGGTGTGGCCGCGGTCCCGGCGGGGATGCCCAGCGAATCGTCGAGCCGCGTCCCCGTGCCAGCCAGGATCGTGGTCACGCGGGTTACCGGATCCACTCTCCGGATGACGCTGTTGCCCTTGTCCAGGATGAAGAGCGTTCCCTGGGAGTTCAAGGCAATGCCCGTGGGGTTTACCAGCGGCGTCGAAAGGGCCGGTTGATTGTCCAGCAGCAAGCCGCCGGCCAATGTGGTGATGGTCTGCCCTGGGAGAGGCAGGCATAGCGCCAAGACGGCCAACGGTAGGAGCCTGGATTCTCGCAAGGAACGAGAGTATACACCGAAGTTGGAACGAACCTCGCAGCCTCGAGGATGCTGGACCCATACGTATGGGTGCTACAATATGGGTACCCATATGAAGACCACCATCGAGATCCCGGACGCCCTGCTGGCCCAGGCCAAAGCCAAGGCCGCGCGCGAGAAAACCACGCTGAAGGCGCTGGTTGCCGAAGGATTGGTTCGCGTCGTGCAGGAGAAGAAAAAGCCCCGCCGGATCAAACTGGTCACCTTTAAGGGCACTGGACTCACACCTGAATTCCAGAACGCCCCTTGGGAGAAGTTCCGCGACGCGATCTACGAGGATCGATGATGGTGGCGGTGGACACCAACATTCTGGTGTACGCCCACCGCCAGGATTCACCCTGGCATGAGGCTGCGTACAAAGAACTGACCAAGCTCGTCGAGGGGGACGCCCCTTGGGCGATCCCGTGGCCGTGCCTACACGAATTCCTCAACGTTCTGACCAACCGGCGGCTCTACCAACCGCCCACGCCCATGCCGGAGGCCTTGAACGCCGCAGAGACCGTGATGCAATCCGTGAGTTTGCTTCTGCTCTCCGAAGGGGGCCGGTACTTCCAGGAATTACGTTCCCTTGTTGAAGAGGGCCAGATCACCGGACAGCAAGTTCATGACGCGCGAGTCGCAGCACTTTGCCTTGCTCACGGAGTCACCGAGCTCTGGTCGGCAGACCGCGACTTCAGCCGTTTCCCCCGTCTGAAAGTGCGCAATCCGCTGGTTGGCCGTTAGCTGCATAACTTTTCGCCCTCTCCAGCCGTTAAGCTAGGTGGACCAACTTGACGGCCTGGACCGAAGACGAGCGGCGGCTGGTGGAAGCGGCGCAGAAAGACGCCCGCCTCTTCGCCGAGCTATACGAGCGCAACTTCGACCGCGTGTACGCCTACGTCGTCCGCCGCATGCAGGACCGCACCGAGGCGGAAGACGTGACCTCGGA
>CAYPHP010000875.1:0-1969 GCA_964410045.1 uncultured Acidobacteriota bacterium
TGCGTGGAAGCAGAAGATCATGATCAATGACCGCATCGCGGATTCGATCTTCCAGCAGGTCATCATCCGTCCGGATGAGTATGACGTGATGGCGACGCCCAACCTCAACGGCGACTACATCTCGGACGCCTGCGCGGCGCAGGTGGGCGGGCTGGGAATCGCGCCGGGAGGGAACATCGGCGACCAGTATGCTGTCTTTGAGGC
Organism: uncultured Acidobacteriota bacterium; assembly: GCA_964410045.1. Classification (GTDB taxonomy): domain Bacteria; phylum Acidobacteriota; class Terriglobia; order JAJPHL01; family JAJPHL01; genus CAYPHP01. Next base: position 205 of record CAYPHP010000875.1, read on the forward strand.
CACGCACGGCACCGCGCCCAAGTATGCGGACAAAGACCAGGTGAACCCCGGCTCGGTGATCCTGAGCGGCGTGATGCTGCTGGAGTTCCTGGGCTGGAATGAGGCCGCGAAGCTGATCGAGAGTGCCATGGAGCAGACCATCCAGCAGAAGACGGTCACGTACGACTTCGAGCGCCAGATGGAAGGCGCCAAGAAGGTAAAGACCAGCGAATTCGCCGACTACATGATCAAGAACATGGACGCGCTACAGACGGCCGCGGTGCGGTAATCCGTAATACTGAATCCTTTAATAGAGTCAGGAGACATATGCGCAAGAAAGTATCGATCGTAGGTTCCGGAAACGTAGGCGCGACGGCCGCGCATTGGATCGCCAGCAAGGAACTGGCGGACGTCGTCCTCATCGACATCGTGGAAGGCGTGCCGCAGGGCAAAGGGCTGGACCTGCTGGAAGCCATGCCCATCGAGAAGCGGGACTCGCACATCATCGGCACCAATGACTACAAGGACACCGCGAACTCCGACATCGTGGTGATCACCGCCGGTATCCCGCGCAAGCCGGGCATGAGCCGTGACGACCTGCTCAACACCAACTACAAGATCATGCAGGACGTGGTCGGCAAGGTGGTGGAGAACTCGCCGAACTGCATCATCATCGTGGTCTCGAACCCGCTGGACGCGATGGCGCAGGCGGCCTACAAGATCAGCAAGTTTCCCAAGCAGCGCGTGCTGGGCATGGCCGGCGTGCTGGATTCGTCGCGCTTCCGTACCTTCATCGCGGAAGAGCTGAAGGTCAGCGTGGAGAACGTGACCGCGTTCGTCCTCGGCGGACACGGCGACACCATGGTGCCGTTGCCGCGCTATTCGACGGTTGCCGGCATTCCCATCACCGAGTTGATCGCGCCCGACCGGCTAAAGCAACTGGTGGAGCGGACCGCGAACGGCGGCGCGGAGATCGTGAAGTACCTGAAGACGGGCTCGGCGTACTATGCGCCTTCGGCGGCAGCGACCGAGATGGTGGAAGCCATCCTGAAAGACAAGAAGAAGATCCTGCCGTGCGCGGCGTACCTCGAAGGCGAGTACGGCATCAAGGGCTACTTCGTGGGCGTACCGTGCAAGCTGGGCGCTAAGGGCCTGGAAGAGATCATCCAGATCAAGCTCACCGCCGAAGAGCAGGCCGCGTTGAACAAGAGCGCCGACTCGGTGAAGGAGCTGTGCACGGTGATCGGGGTCTAGTCGTATCGGAACTGAAAAAGCCCGCCGGGTTTCTAGAATAAGCCGGCGGGCTTTTCGCTTGCGGTGAAGCTTAGACCCGCTCGATCGTCACCTTCTCCAGCACCACGTCATTCAGCGGACGGTCCTGGCGGTTGCGCGGGACGGCGGTGATCTTGTTGACGATGTCCTGGCCCTCGATGACTTCGCCGAAGATGGTGTGGTTGCCGGTGAGCCAGGTCGTCGCCGCGGCGGTGATGAAGAACTGCGAGCCGTTGGTGTTGGGGCCCGCATTGGCCATGGCCAGTTTGCCGGGCTTGTCGAAGCTGTGGGGTGAGCCCTTGGTCTCATCTTCGAACTTGTAGCCGGGGCCGCCCAGGCCGGTGCCCTGGGGGTCGCCGCCCTGGATCATGAAGCCGGGAATCACGCGGTGGAAGATGGTGCCGTCGTAAAGACGGTTCTTCGACTTCGTGCCTGTGGTGGGGTGGGTCCACTCGCGCTTGCCTTCGGCGAGCTCGATGAAGTTGGCGACGGTCTTGGGCGCTTCCTTCTCAAA
>CAYPHP010000876.1:0-1962 GCA_964410045.1 uncultured Acidobacteriota bacterium
GCTGTGCGGCGATTGCGTCGACGCCTGTCCCCACCACGCGCTGAGCCGAGACGGCGCCATCTCCGTGTCTGAGGACTGCCAAGCCTGCGGCACGTGCGTCGATGTGTGCCGGGCCAACGCCCGGATGCTCGCTGGCCGCCGGATGACGGTTCCGCAAGTGATTTCGGAAATCGAAAAGGACGTGATCTTCTTCGATGAGTCCGGCGGTGGCGTGACCTTCTCCGGCGGCGAGCCGCTCGCCCAGCCGCAATTCCTGGAAGCGCTGTTGCGGGCTTGCCGCGATCGACGCATTCACACTGCCATTGACACTTGCGGCTTCGCGCAGCGCGAAGTGCTGCTGCGCTTGAGCGCGCTGGCCGACGTGGTCCTCTATGACCTGAAGCTCGTAGACACCGCCCGACACATCGACTGTACCGGCGTCTCGAATCAGCCGATCCTCGACAACCTGAAGGCTCTGGCCAATGCACGGCGCACGGTGATCGTGCGCTACCCGGTGATTCCGGGAATCAACGACGCCGGCGAGCAACTCCATAGGGCCACGGAGTTGCTGGCTCGGCTCGGCCTGCGCCGCCTGGACCTGCTGCCCTATCACCCGACCGGCGTGGAAAAATACCGCCGCCTGCGGATGCCGTATGCCCTTCCGGACGTGGCCACGCCCCCGCCCGCCCGAATGGAAGAGATCGCTGAAGCGTGCCGGCGCGAAGGTCTGGCCGTCACCGTGGGAGGATGAAGATGACCGAACGCGTCGCCAAACTGCGTCGTTGCAGCCTGGATACACCGCCCCGCATCTCCATTGAGCGGGCCCGGCTGATCACGGAATTTTACCGGCGGAGCGAGCCGCTCTCTCCGCCTCTGATGCGGGCCCGCGCTTTCCAGTACCTGCTGGAGCGCAAGACCATCTGGATCGGTCAGGATGAATTGATCGTCGGCGAGCGTGGTCCGGCGCCCAAGGCCACGCCCACGTATCCCGAATTGTGCTGTCACACCCTCGACGACCTCGACATTCTGAACACGCGCGAGAAGATCTCTTATCGCGTTGACCCCGAGAGCCGCCGCGTCCAGGAAAAGGAGATCATCCCCTTCTGGCAAGGGCGCTCGATGCGTGACCGCATGTTCCGCGAGATGACTCCGGCGTGGAAAGACGCGTATCAAGCCGGGCTGTATACCGAATTCATGGAGCAGCGCGCCCCCGGGCATACCGTGCTCGGCGACGTGATTTATCGCAAAGGCCTTCTGGACCTGAAGCGCGAAGTCGAAACAGCCCTGGCGGCCTTGGATTTCTTCGACGATCCCGAAGCCTACGACAAGCAGCAGGAACTGCTGGCCATGTCGGTGGCCGCCGACGCCATGATCCGCTTCGCCGAGCGGCATGCGGAAAAGGCGGAAGAGTTGGCCGCCCGCGAGGCCGATCTGCGCCGCAAGGCGGAACTCGAAAGGATCGCCGAGGTCTGCCGCCGCGTTCCAGCGCACGCCCCGCGCGACTTTTGGGAAGCGTTACAAGCGTATTGGTTCACGCATCTCGGCGTGATCAGCGAACTGAACACCTGGGACTCCTTCTGTCCCGGCCGGCTCGATCAGCACCTCGATCCGTTCTACCGCAAGGGCCTGGCCGATGGAACGCTGACGCGCGGGCAGGCTCAGGAGCTGCTGGAATGTCTCTGGATCAAGTTCAACAACCAGCCGGCCCCGCCGAAGGTCGGCGTGACCGCCGCCGAAAGCGGCACCTACACCGACTTCGCCAACATCAATACCGGCGGGATGAAGGCGGACGGCTCGTCGGGCGTGAATGACGTCACCTACCTGATCCTCGACGTGATTGACGAGATGCATCTCCTGCAGCCGTCGTCGAACCTGCAACTGAGCAAGAAGAATCCCGACCGCTTCTTGAAGCGCGGGCTGGAGATCGTTCGCCAGGGATGGGGTCAGCCGTCCATTTTCAACGCCGACCTGGTGGTGGAGGAA
>CAYPHP010000877.1:0-1962 GCA_964410045.1 uncultured Acidobacteriota bacterium
CAGCGGGAGCCGGTGTAGCGCTGCGGGTGATGGCCGCGGCCAAGCCGCCGCAAGGCCGCGTGCTGGGAGCGAATGACCGCATCAACCTGGGCTTCATCGGGGCTGGCGGGCGGTCCAATTCCCTGATGCGCACGTTTCAGGAGATCGCGGACAAGACCGGGACCGTCCAGATCGCCGCGGTCTGCGATGTCTACGAAAAGCGCAAGCGCCTGGCCGCTGAGAAATACAAGGCCAAGGGAACCCTGGACTACCGCGAGATCATCAACGATCCCAGCATCGACGCGGTGGTCATCGGCACGCCCGACCACTGGCACGCCCGCCAATCCATCGAAGCGATGAAGGCGGGGAAAGACGTGTATCTCGAAAAGCCGATGAGCCGCACCGCGGACGAAGCCCGCCAGATCTACGTTGCCAGCGTGGAGACCAAGCGCGTCCTGCAAATCGGCTCGCAGACCACTTCCGCCGACCAATGGTGGAAGGCGCGGAAAGCCCTGCAAGACGGAATGATCGGCAAGTTGCTCATGAGCCAGGGTTCCTATCACCGCAACAGCGTCAGAGGCGAATGGAACTACACCATCGATCCCGACGCCGGGCCGGACGGCAAGGGCGACAACTACATCGATTGGAAAATGTGGCTGGGCGGGGCGCCCAAACGGTCCTGGGACGCCGACCGCTTCTTCCGATTCCGCAAGTATTGGGACTACTCCGGCGGAATCGCTACCGACTTGTTCTATCACGTGATGGCTCCGCTGAACCTGGTGTGGGGCGAAGGGGAATTCCCCTGGCGGGTGGCCGCCACCGGCGGCACTTACGTCTTCACCGAGAAACGCGAGGTTCCCGACACGTTCCACCTGACCGCTGACTACCCCAGCGGGCACAGCGTGGTGCTCAGTTCCTCGCTGGCCAACAACGTGCATATCCCCGGCCTGCTCCGCGGGCATGATGGCACGATCATGATGGTGGAGCACGGCCGGTTTGAAGGGCGTACGGACTTCATCACCGTCACCCCGCAGCCGCACGCCGAGGCTGACTTTGAGAAGAAGTGGGGAAGCAAGGAAGTGAAGATCCCCGTGGAGCAGCGCGTCTCCCACTACCAGAATTTCCTGGACTGCATGCGCTCGCGGCAGCAGCCCGTGCTGCACGGCCAAATAGCCTACAAGACGATGGTCACCATCGCCATGTCCGTGGAGTCCTATCGCAGCGGCAAGATGCTGTACTTCGACGCGACGAAGCAAAAGGTCACGGATAAGCCGCTGCTGCGCGCTTAGCGGTAATCGACGCCAGCCATTCCGAGCGCCACAGTTCGCCGGTCTTGCCGGTGGTTTCTTCCAGCGCGGCCACCGCGTCCTCAGGCCGGTGCAGAGCCAGGACCTGCTTCAGCCCGGTCTTCTCCACCAGGTACTTGATGAAGGAGTGTGAGAGCACGTAATAGGGCGCAGCCACGCGCTGGCGGTCGTAATAGAAGCCGCGCGGTACGCCGTGCGCGGCGATGTAAGATACGGCCCTCTTTCCGCCTTCGGTGTCCAAGTGGTTCTGCGCCTCGCGGTCGATTTCGTGGCTCCGGCCCAGAACGAAGACGTGCCCCGCGTAACCGCCATACTTCTCGCTCACATGGCTCTCCACGTACGACGCAAAGCCTTCCATCAGCCAGATGCTGCGCGTATCGCCGGGGACCAGCACATGAGCGGTCTCATGCAGGTAGGGCGCGTTTCGATCAAGCACCCTCTGCAACGGCAGGTACACGTCGGAACCAAGGGTATGCGAGATCCGCACACGCGCGCTGATGTAGAAAACGATCTTCTCTTTCCTGGACTTGAGCTTCAGAAACGACTGGACGTGGCGAACGCCTTGATCCGCCAAGGCCGCGAAATCCTTGCGTTGCTCCGGCGTGGTGCCCTGGTTATCGAAATAGAGGACGGCCCGTTTGGTGTTCAGACGCAGGCCATGTTGCTGCAAGTCCTC
>CAYPHP010000878.1:0-1962 GCA_964410045.1 uncultured Acidobacteriota bacterium
GCGCTCCACCACTCCGAGCTTGCCCTCGACATACTCGGCAAGCAGCGCATCGGCGCGCTGGCAGTTCATCGGCTCGCTCATCGTCAATCTCCTCCTCCACCGGCGGCGGCCGCGCGCTTCAAGAGCCGGCCCAGGGCGGCGCGCCCTCGGTTGATTCGCGACTTCACGGTGCCTTCAGGCACGCTCAGAATGTGGCTGATCTCGCGGTACTCCAGTTCCTGAAGATCGCGCAGAATCACCGCCTCGGGCAAGTCCGGGGTTAAACGATCCATGGCCGCCTGCAACACCCGGCTGGACTCTTTCTCCAGCAACTGGTCATCAGGCTTCTGAATGCGCCTTCCCGTCGTTTCTTGCGCCGCCTGGCTGAGCTCCACTGTTTCCACCTGGTCGTCGAGCGAATCCACCAACTTCTCACGCTTGTGCTTCCGGTAGTGGTCGATCAGCAGGTTGCGGGTCACGCTGGTGAGCCAGGTGGTAAAGCTGCCTTGCGATCCCTGGAAACTCCCCAGTGTCTTGTAGATCCGCAGGAATACATCCTGCGTCAAATCTTCGGCCTCCGCCGATCGTCCGGTGAACCGGTAGCAGAGATTGTAGATGCGGCGGGTATGCGTCCGGACCAGATCGGCCCAGGCTGCTTGGTCCCCGGTCAAGCACCGCTCAACCAGGATTGCGTCGTTGTCCAAGCCCGCCTTCCACCTTCTCCTTTCGGCTCCCAGTTTTAGGAACGAGATCCGAGACCGAAAAGTTCAATGTTTCTGTGGGTTCGGCGACATTGTAGCACGTGCCAAGCGGGGTAGCCGGTTACTCCCAGCGGGACCTACCCTGAGCACCCGGGACAGGATCTATCCGATTGATACTGCGAGACTTGGATTACCATGCGCCGGGCGGACCACGTTTGACTTCCCCAAGCCATTGGGCCATGATAGTGGCTCGTTCCAATGCCCTCACGCTTGCGCAAGGTCCTCACCTGGGCCGCGATTCTGGCTGTGGCCGTTTGGGGCCTGCGCAAGGTCGCGGCCAGTCCGGACTGGCAGAACTTCGACGTCCACCGATTCTGGCAGTCCATCACCGGTCTTCACAAAGGGCAGTTGCTGGCCGGAATCCTCTTCATTTACCTCACCTACCTGTTGCGCAGTTTGCGCTGGCAGGAGTTCCTCCGGCCGGTGAAGGCCACCCGCCTGACGAATCTGCTGTCGGCCACTGTCCTCGGGTTTGCCGCGCTAGCCGTCTTCGGCCGCCCCGGTGAGTTCGTGAGGCCGTTCCTGATCGCGCGCAGCGAAGAGACAACCGTGCCGGCGCAGATGGCCGTCTGGCTGCTGGAACGCTTCTTCGACACGGTGGCCATCTTTCTCGTGGTGGGAGTCGCCCTGGCCTCCGTGCATTCCTTCGCCGCCGGTAGTCAGGCGGCTGAGTTACTGGCGCGCGTGCGCCAGGGCGGAATCACTCTGATGTTGGCCACCGCCGTGGGCGTCGTCTTCCTTGTTCTGTACGAGCGCAACCTGGCCACGTGGGAGCCCTGGGTTTTCCGGCGCCTGGAGTTCCTTCCGCGCCGCATTGCGGAGCCGATGCGGAGCTTGCTCTACTCCTTCTCCCACGGTCTGGCCGGCCTGCGCAGCCGCCGCGCGATTACTCTCGGTGTGGTCTACAGCGTGCTGGTGTGGGTCTCGATCTCGGCGTGTTTTTGGCTGATCCTGGAGTCGTTCGGGCCGCCGCTCTCGGATCTCGGCCTGGCGGCCGCGATGATCGTGATGGGCTTCGGCATTGTCGGATCGGTGGTGCAGTTGCCGGGGGTGGGCGGCGGCAGCCAGATTCTCACCATTGTCGCTCTCACCGCAGTGTTCGACATCCCGCCCGAGCTGGCCACCTCGACCGCCCTGGTTCTGTTCCTGGTGACCTTCGTGGCGGTGGTGCCCACCGCGGCGGTTCTGGCTGTGATGCAGGGAATGAGCTGGGGTAATCTGC
>CAYPHP010000879.1:0-1961 GCA_964410045.1 uncultured Acidobacteriota bacterium
CGGTTCGGTTGAGCTAATTGGGGCGCAATTAAGTCTTGACACTCGGCGCTCGGAAGTCCAGAATCGGTTCAAGCGTCGCCTGTAACGTGGGCCTTTGGACCTCACGTCCGCAGGGATTCTGCTCCTGTCTGGCCGCTGAGGGTGTCGCCGGTCATTCTACCTTCCCAGTTTCACTAAGAACCAATCCTTGGGCGCGGGTCGCGCTACTTCATTCATCCGGAGGAGATTTTATGCGGTTTCATATCTTCATGCGTAGGTCAGTACTCCTGCTCTTGGTGGGACTGGCCGTAACGGCAAGCCTTGCGTTCGCGCAAGGCGGCGTGACGGCCACCCTGTCCGGGACGGTTTTCGATTCGACGGGAGCCGTCGTCCCCGGGGCCACTATCACGGCCAAGAACAAGGCCACGGCCTCCACCACGACCGCGGTTTCGGGCGCGGATGGTCTGTTCACGATTCCGGCGCTCGAGCCGGGCAATTACACGGTGACGCTCAGCATGCAGGGATTCAGGACTGCTGCCCTGGAAGACATCCGGCTGAACGCAGGTGTACCCGCGAATATTAAAGCGGTTCTGGAGCCTGGTGGCTTGACGGAGACCGTCACCGTCGAGGGAGGAGTCGAAGTGCTGCAGACCACCAAGACCTCCGTGGCCACGACGCTGAGCCAGCGGCAGATCACCAGCCTGCCGCTGCCGGGGCGCGGCGCGTTCGACCTGGTGACCTTCATGCCGGGCGTGACCACCGCAGACGGAAGCTCTCGCGGCGCCATGGTCAATGGCCTGCCGGCCAGCACCGTCAACATCACCCTGGATGGCATGAACATCCAGGACAACTATGCCAAGACCTGGGATGGGATGTTCACGCGCGTCAGCCCGCGCCTGGACGCGGTGGAAGAGGTGACCATCGGCACGGCGGCGAACAGCGCCGACATGTCCGGCCAGGGCGGGGTGCAGATCAAGTTCGTCACCCGTTCCGGGACCAACGCCTTTCATGGCAGCGGTTACTACTACATGCGGCGGGACTGGATGAACTCGAATACCTGGTTCAACCTGCACCGCAACGTGGATTCCACCGGCAAGCCCAACCCTACGCCCGCCTTGAAGCAGTACTATCCCGGCGGCCGAATTGGCGGCCCGGTGTGGATTCCCAAAGTTTTTAACGGCCGCGACAAACTGTTCTTCTTCGTGAACTACGAGCAGATCCGCTCGCCGGGAACCAACAGCCAGACCAAGACGATCATGAGCCCGCTCTCGGAGCAGGGCATCTTCCAATATGCCGGCGGACCGAACGTGAACCTCATGACTTTGGCGGCGAACAAGGGCCAGATTTCTCGAATCGATCCGACCGTGGCGCGACTGCTGGCCGACGTGCGCAAGTCCACCACCACCACGGGTGTGGTCAACAATACGACCGATCCGCTGACCCAGCAATTCGCGTGGCAGCAGCCGGCCAATAGCAGGACGACTTTTCCCACCGTGCGCATCGACTACAACCTGACCTCGACCCATCGCATCACCGGGTCGTTCACCCGGAACCACCTGCTTTCCGACCCCGACACCACCAACAGCATGCAGGTCAACTACCCGGGTTTTCCGATCCACGGCCTGCAGGACTCGGTACGGTACTCGGGACAGGGATCGTGGCGTTGGACGGTGTCGCCCAGCATCGTCAACGAGTTTCGCTTCGGGAAGACCGGCGGCGCAACATTCTTTTCTCCCGACCTTTCGGCGGAGATGTTCTCGGGCAACGGATTCGGCGGCATGAACGGCTATGCCATCTCCTGGTCCAACTTCAAGAGTATCTCCAATGGCTATTACAACTCCGCCAACAGCGCCCGCGAAGGCAAGACCATGGTCTTCGAGGATAGCCTCAGTTGGGTGAAGGGATCCCATCTGCTGACCATGGGGGTTTCGTACACGAAGGCCGAAGTATGGCTGTACAACCAGCAGAAAGTCCCCACCGTG
>CAYPHP010000880.1:0-1943 GCA_964410045.1 uncultured Acidobacteriota bacterium
ATGGCGTAGCCGTTGGGCATGCGCCGTCCCTGCCAGGTGTCGAAGAACCTGCGGGTCCAGTCGGTGTTGTTGCCGTTCGGTCCGCAGGCGATCAGGAACGGCCGGGTCTCGCCATACTGCCGAATGAAAGTGGCGAAGCGGCGGTAGTGGGCGGCGTACTCGTCGGGGCGCATCTCGCCGCCGCAGCCCCAGTTCTCATTGCCCACGCCCCAGTAGCGGACCGCGAAGGGCTCGGGCGATCCGTTGCGGCCGCGCTCGTCGGAGAGCGAGCTGCCCGACGGATAGTTGCAGTACTCCACCCAGTCGCGCAATTCCTGCGGCGTGCCGCTGCCGACGTTGCCTGCCAGGTAGGGTTCCGCGCCCAGCAGCTTGCACAGACCCAAGAACTCGTGCGTGCCGAAGCTGTTGTCCTCGGTGTAATTTCCCCAGTGAATGTTGACGGTCTTGGGACGCTTGGAGACCGGGCCAATTCCGTCGCGCCAATGGTAGTCGTCGGCGAAACATCCACCCGGCCAGCGCAGCACCGGAATCCCCAGGGCGCGGAGGTACTCCACGGCTTGCTTGCGATAGCCTCGGATGTTGGGGATCGGCGAATCGGGTCCGACCCACAGACCTCCGTAGGTGCAAGATCCGAGATGCTCGGCGAAGTGACCGTGCAGGTCCGGCCGGATCGTGCCGATGGCGACGTTGGCCATCACTTGCACCTGCTTGTCTTCCACGGCTTGGGTGGCGGCGCGCCGCGCGGCGATGACCGAACACAAGGCGGCTCCCGCACCTTGCATAAACCGGCGTCTGGAAACAGGCATGGTCGTTACTCCTTTATTCGGGTTTCAATCGCGATTTGGGCATCCTCCAACCCTCCGGCCTGAGCGCGCAGCAGGATCTTACCAGCCTCGCGCGCCGAGCGCACAATCACCAAGGCCCGGCCGCCGCGCAATTCACGCCGATCACCCTGAAACGGCTCGGGGCTGTCCAGATCGCCGTTATCCACGCCGGCGATCGCGCCGGGACCGGTGAGTGTGAAGCGGACCAGGCTCTGCGGTCCCGGCACGATTACGCCCGCCGCATCCACCGCACGCACTTCCACGTGAGCCAGGTCCTGTCCGCTGGCGTCCAGTTGGGTGCGGTCCGCCAGCAGGACCAAGCGTACGGCTTGGCCGGCGGTCTTCAGCTCGTGAGTCGCGACCGAAGCGCCGCCCTTCTTGGCGACAGCCCGCAGAGTGCCGGCTGCGTACGGAACGTCCCAAGTGATCAGCCGGTCGCCAAAATCCTTGAGCCGCTTTTCACCCAGGGATTTGCCGTTCAGCGTCAACTCGACGCTCGGGGCGTTGGTAAAGGTGTAGACGCGCAACGTGCCTTGAGCGGCGGGAAACGTCCAGTGGGAAAGCAGGGCAAGCCAGTCGTTCTGGTCGTACTTCCGCTTGTCTTTGGCAAAGTCCGGATTGTCAACCGCGATCGCCACCATCGGATTCTCGGCGTAGAAGCTCTGATGGTAGTAGGCAAACGGCCGGGGGAAGCCGGTGGTCTCGATCAGGTTGACGCGGTTCCCCTTGCTCGGCCAGCCGACGCGCGTGGACTCGCCGAGATAGTCGAAGCCGGCCCAGATGAACTGGCCGGCAACGTAAGGAACGAATTCGTTGGTCTCATAGTTCTGCGTGCCGAACCACTGGTTGCCGGAGGAGTCGGAGGGCTGCTTCGCCTCGCTCAAGGGATTCTGGTGAAGATGCGTCTCGCTTCCCAGCAGTGGTTTCGCAGGATGCTGCTGGTGATCGCGAGCATACCAGCGCGTCTGGTAGTTCATGCTGATCACGTCCATGTACTGAGCCAGTTCCGCGAGTGGCGCGTCGCGCTGTCCGCCTGCGGTGCGCACCGGGTGCAGACCCGCGGTAACCGCACGCGTCGGATCAAGGGCGCGCACGGCAGCCGACATCGCCTGGTAAAGC
>CAYPHP010000881.1:0-274 GCA_964410045.1 uncultured Acidobacteriota bacterium
GGCGAGTTCCTGAGCAATGTCGTGGTGGCTTTGCTCGCCGCCTGGCTGGTCTCGGAGATGGCACCGGCGGGTTTCCTGCAAAAGGTACTTTTCGTCACCGTGGTGGGAGTGACCGCGGTGGCGGCGATCGATGTGTCCTACTGGAACTGGTACAGCTTTCCGACGTCCTACACGCTGGCCTCTCTGGTCCACGAAGCGGTGAGCTCTCGCGGCGGCGGGTGCAGCAATTGCCTGGCGGCTAAAGGGCTGAAACAGCGGGATCAAGCGCCGTTGC
>CAYPHP010000881.1:284-741 GCA_964410045.1 uncultured Acidobacteriota bacterium
CTCCTGCACGGCGTCGGGGAACGGGAAGGTCTGGTTTTGTTCCCTGAAGTTGCATTCCTTTGCACAGAGGGGGGGCCGCGCGTGTTCTAAGTGATTATAAACACAAGCGATAGCTGGTAGTGGCTTTCTGGCCCGAGACGTGCAATGAACTCCAGCGTACTTCTGTGTTCGGTAGTTGTGGAGGAGGATCCAAAGTGGCCCATCGCATTCGAGTTACCCTACTGGCAGCCTTAGTCTTGGCGATTCCAGCGCTGTGTTCAGCCGATACGTACGTCTACAATTCCTGGAACTACACGCCTAACTTCTCGTTCTCGCCCTCGGGACCCAACGAGTTCGACCTCGATCACCACTACATGTACTCGTGGCGGATCGACGGGATCGAGTTGACGGGCACCGTGACGTCGGCGTCCTTGACGTTCCACAACATCCGGAATTGGGATTCGAACCCGAACCGGTT
>CAYPHP010000881.1:751-1943 GCA_964410045.1 uncultured Acidobacteriota bacterium
CACGGGCATCGCTCGCTACCAGGACAATTCGACTTCCCTGGTTCCCGTACCGCAATCGCAGATCATCGACAACTGGGTGCCCGGGAGCTATCCCTGGGGATCTACCACCTCAACCCGACTGGTAAACTCGGGAACGGGCAACACGACTCTGGCTCTGGACTCCCGCTTCACCAACATGGGGACCACGCCGCAGACTCTCACGTACAACTTCTCGAACAGCGAGTTGATGGATTTGGTGACCTACATCGGCGCGACCGCTGCGCACACCGCCGCCCTGGGCTTCGACCCGGACTGCCACTACTGGAACAACGGCATCACCCTGACGATCAACACGCAGACCAATCCTGCGGTGCCTGAGCCCGGCACGATCATCTTGATGGCGACGGGCTTGGCCGCGTTGGGGCGGCGCTTGCGCCGGAGTAAGGCCTAGGATATTCTCCAGGTCTCGTGACCGGTAAGCTGAATCGACATCCGGCCAGGAGCGCGCGGATCCTTCCCGCGCTCCTGGCCGTCTTATTTCTGGCCGTGGGCTGCGGGAAATCCCCTGAGAGCCTGTACCAGCAGGCCGTCGGGGACATGGAGAAGAAGGACTTCCAGCGGGCCCGGGTCCGCTTGAAGGAAGCACTTCGGAAGAAACCCGAGTTTCCCGAGGCTTACCATCGTCTGGCCCTCTGTGCCGTGCAACTGAAGGACGGCGCCGAGGCGGCCGGAGCCTTCCGCACCGCCGAGCGCATGATCCAGCAAGGACCGCTCGCGGTGGAGACGCGGATGGAATTCGCAAAGCTGCTGGTGGGCGCACGGCAATACGAAGAGGCGCGCCAGCGCGTTCAGTGGGTCCTGGCAAAAGAACCGCGCAACCAACCGGCGCGGTCCCTGATGGCGATGACTCTGGCCGGACTAGTGCAACCGGAGGCTGCGGCGCGCGCAGCCGACGAATTGCTGCTTGAAGACGCGGGCAGTTTGCCGGCACGAATCCTGCGGGCTTCCATCTTCCTCGCGGGGAATGATGCCGAGGAAGCCGAGCGTGTCCTGTTGCAAGGCGTGCGGCTGAACCGCTCGCCCGAGAACATCATGGCGCTGGCGAACCTCTATCAGTTGATCCGGCAGCCGGCGAAAGCCGCCGAGTTGTATCAGGAACTGGTGGAGAAGGATCCCAAGAACCTGACGGCGCGCGCCAACATGGCCTGGCTGT
>CAYPHP010000882.1:0-1939 GCA_964410045.1 uncultured Acidobacteriota bacterium
CTCGAAGAAGCGCAGGGCGTAGTCGGTACCGGTTCCCGGGATTCCGGCGTTGAACACTTTGGCGGGGCGCGGTCCGTGGGCCAGCGAGCGTTGAATGGCGTAGGCGAACTGTTGGTCGTCGTTGACGCCGTATCCCCAGGTGAAGGAATCCCCGAGGAGGAGGATGCGCTCGGTGGCGTTGGCCGGGGCTGGACCAACCACGCGCATGCCGTCGGGCCCGTGCGTCCAGCTGTACTCAAAGTCTCCGGGTTCCACGTCGCGTCCGCGATGGTTGGGAATCAGCCGCGCGCCCAACTCCGGATCGTACTGGTAAGGCGGAACCCAGGGCCGGCGGAAGATTCGCGTGGCGACTTCCATGGCGGCGAAGCCCGCTGCTGATCCCAGGATCACCGCCAAGAGCGGAAAGATCACCGTCTGGCGGAAAGGCCGGGACGCGCCGTCTGGTGATGCTTTGCCCGTCGTCACAGCTCGCCAGCTTATCAACTGCATCGTCCGCCAACAACGTGGCGCCGGCGGCGGTCGCAGAAGACCACTGTGCTAAACTGACGGCGGGATGCGGGGCGAGCAGATCGACAGCGGCCTTCACGAGGATTTTCGCAGGGAATTGACCGTGCAGGGTTCCTCGGACCGCGTCTTCGGAGTCGTCTTTGCCGTGCTTTTCGCGGGCATCGGCCTGTGGCCGTTCACCACTCAACAATCTCCCCGGATTTGGGCCTTGGCCGTGGGACTTGGCTTGCTCCTGGTGGCGCTCGTGCGTCCCGGCTTGTTAGGTCCAGCCAACCGTCTCTGGACCGGGTTGGGGACGCTGCTCGGCAGGTTTGTCAACCCGGTGGTCACGGGAATCATGTTCTTCCTGGTGATCACTCCGGTGGCCTTGCTGAAGCGCTGGCTAAGCCGGAATGACCCGCTGCATCTGCGCTCCGACCCCGAAGCGGCGACCTACTGGTTGCCGCGCCAACCACCGGGACCGCCGGCGCAAAGCATGCAACGCCAGTTCTAGTCATGTCCTTCCTGAAAGAGTTTTTGGCGTTTCTCATTGCCCGCAAGAAGCTTTGGCTGCTGCCCATCCTGATCATCATGGCCTCGATGGGAACCCTCCTGCTGCTGGCCCAAGCCTTCGGCGTTGCTCCGTTCATCTACACGCTCTTCTGAAGGTTCATGCGGATTCTGGGAATCTCCGCTTATTACCACGACAGCGCCGCGGCGCTGATCGGCGATGGCGAAATCATCGCCGCCGCGCAAGAGGAACGCTTTAGCCGCAAAAAGCACGACGCCAGGTTCCCGCATCACGCCGTGGCTTTCTGTCTGGCTCAGGCCGGCTTAAAGCTCCACGATGTCGATCACGTCGTGTTCTACGACAAGCCGTTCCTGAAGTTCGAAAGGCTGCTCGACACCTACCTGACGTTTGCTCCGCGGGGTCTGCGTTCGTTTCAGATGGCCATTCCCATCTGGATGCGCGAGAAGCTATTCCTCAAGGATTTGCTGCACGGTGAATTGCAGCGCTACGACGCGGATCTCGATCCGCAGCGATTGCTTTTCACCGAACACCATCAAAGCCACGCCGCCAGCGCCTTCTTTCCCTCACCCTTCGAGGAAGCCTTGGTGCTGACCATGGACGGCGTGGGCGAGTGGGCCACCACGTCGGCTGCGCTCGGTCACGGCTCGAAACTGGAGATCATCAAGGAGATCCACTTCCCCCATTCCTTGGGGCTGCTCTATTCGGCGTTCACCTATTACACCGGCTTCCGGGTGAACTCCGGCGAGTACAAGCTGATGGGCCTGGCGCCCTATGGCACTCCGAGGTTTGCGCCGCAGATCCTCGAACACCTGATTGACGTGAAGCCGGACGGATCTTTTCATCTGGACATGCAGTACTTCAATTACTGCACCGGGCTGACCATGACCAACCACCGCTTCGACGCGCTGTTCGGGCAGGCGG
>CAYPHP010000883.1:0-1935 GCA_964410045.1 uncultured Acidobacteriota bacterium
GCAGAGAAGCATCATCCCAGCCAGTTTCCCAGCCACTTTCATCGTCGCGCCTCTTTCCTTTCCCTTTGCAGAACCTCTTCGTAGACCTCAACGGTCCGTGAAGCCATGCTGGCAACACTATAATGCCGCCGGACCCCCTCCGCGGCGCGGGAGCTCAGTTGTCCCGCCAGATCCGGTTCCGTCCAGATCTTCACCAGGCCCTCCGCGAAGTGCGCCGCATCCGGTTCCACGAGCAGCCCTCCGCCGGTCTTTTCGATGATTTCGGGGAACGCTCCGGTCTTCGGCTGAACCACGGGAACACCGTTGGCCATGGCTTCAAGGACCGGAAAGCCTTTGGGCTCCGGGTACGGACAGGGCACGCACAGGACGTCCACGCTCTGAAGGAAGCGAAGCTTCGCCGCGCGGTCGAGAGTGCCGTGATAGAGAAACTCGCCGGCCAGACCTTCGCGTTCCAGAATGGCGTGGCAGGACTCGAGATATCGCCGATTCGCGGCGTCGCCGCCCAGGTAGCCCGCGGCTTCCAGGCGCGCCGGCGGCATGCCGCGATGCCGGCGTAGTTCGACATAGGCTTCGCACAGAAGCGACAAGCCTTTTTCCGGAGCGATGCGGGCCAGGTACCCGATCCGGAACTCCGCCGAGCGCGGCCGTGGCTGCGGGTCGTGCCCCGCCAGATTTATCCCCAACGGCACGACGTGGATCTTCTCGCGGGGAATCGTCAGGTAGCCGGCCATGAAGTCCGCATAGTAGCTGCTGACAGCGATGAAGGCGTCCACGTGCTGGGCCAGCGCGGCGATCCGCTCGCGGACTTCCTTGCGGAAATCCCGCGGCTGCTTTTCTTTTTGGAATGCCTGCTGCAAACCCTCGATGAAGATGTCCTCGCCCTGTAGGGTGCAGAGCACCGGACGGCCCAACGCCTGGCGAAGCGGTTTGGCCAGGGCGATCAGCAGCGAGGTCGGCAGGCTGACGATGTCCGGCTTGGGCTGGGTCACCAGCCAATCGGTGAGCTTGGCGAACTCTTTTCGCTGGCGGCCGTCTTCGCCGCGGAGCATGGAAATGGTCATTTCCGCCAGGCTCGAAGCGCTGGTGGAGATGGACCCTCGCGCGGCCCACTTCAAGACGGCGAAGGAATCCCACAGCTTGTCCAGAAATCGCGGCGTCCAGCGGAACAAGGGCGACAGCTCTTCCAGGAATACGCTGATTCCCCCGAAGAACACCCGTCTCTGGCTGACGTTGGCCTCATCGGTCAGAGTCGGTGTGTACAAGGGGACTAGGGTGATGTCGTGGCCTTGGGCCAGCAGCGCGGTTGCCAGCGCGTTGTCGCGGAGACAACTGCCGCAGTACATGTCGGCGGCGCCCGCGGTGAACGAGAGGATCTTCATGGGCCGGGAGAAGGTTATCCTACCACCACCGTTTCCGGGGCCTGCGCCGTTGACAAACATCAACAACATTCCCCTGCGAGGTTCCGGCCGCAGGTATAAGATATAGGGCATTCTGGGAAAATCTTGAGCAAGGAGCATCCGCAGTGAAACTGCTATCCCTGGGTCTGTTGGTCGCGTGTCTGACGCCTGCGCTGGGCGCACAATCGTCGCTGGGCACTATCGCCGGGCAAGTGACTGGCGCGTCCGGCGACGCAGTGCCGGGCGCTCCCGTGACCTTGGTCCACGAGGACACCAACAAGAAGCGCACCGGGTACAGCGATCCGGACGGCGAGTTCCGGGTGCCGCTGCTCCCGCCGGGGACCTACCGGCTGGAGGTCGAGAAGTCCGGTTTCCGCAAACACGTCCAGACGGTAATCCTGGAAGTGAACCAGGAAGTGCGGGTTCAGGTTCCACTAATGCAGACCGAGCAGGTGACGGTGACCGCGTCGCGCGGCCTGCTGAAGACCGACTCGGCTGCGTTCACCGGGGTGATCGAAAACCGCCAGGTCACCGGCCT
>CAYPHP010000884.1:0-1934 GCA_964410045.1 uncultured Acidobacteriota bacterium
GCCGCCGCCGGATGCAGCGCGCACACTGCGGCGACGTCCTGGCCGGGCATCGCTCCGCGCTGGCCTCGCAATCTCGCGGCCCTGCAAAAGCGCCGGGTGGTGATGGAAAAGTCGTGGGTGTAGTTGCGGTTTTGCTGGCGGCCGCGGGCCTGCTGTCGCAGACGCCGGTCCAGTCCTACCGCATCGTCCGCACGTACCCGCACGACACCTCGGCGTTCACACAGGGCCTGGTGTTCCACAACGGATACCTCTACGAAGGCACCGGGATGGAAGGCAGGTCGGCGATCCGCAAGGTCCGGCTGGAAACCGGTGCGGTCGTGCAGGAAGCGAAACTCGACGCTCAATACTTCGGCGAAGGGATCGTCATCGACGGCGGCAGTCTCATCCAGCTTACCTGGACGTCAGGAGTCGGATTCGTCTACGACCTGAGCACGTTCCGGAGGCTGCGGCAATTCCGCTATCCGGGCGAAGGCTGGGGTCTGACCGCAGACGGCGCCGGTCACTTGATCATGAGCGACGGCTCGGCCACGCTGCGCTTCTGGAATGCTCAGAACTTTCAGGAAGTGAAACGCCTGGAAGTTCGTGATCAAGGCCGCCCGGTTGAGCGGCTGAATGAGCTGGAGTGGGTGGAGGGCGAAATATTCGCCAACGTTTGGGAGAGCGAACGCATCGCGCGGATCTCCCCGGCCGATGGACGAGTGCTCGGGTGGATTGATCTGAGCGGGCTGCTGTCCAGCGCCGAGCGCGACCGCACCGACGTGCTCAACGGGATCGCCTACGACGCCGTTGGGAAGCGTCTGTTCGTCACTGGAAAGTGGTGGCCAAAACTGTTTGAAATCGAGATCCGGCCAAGCGCTAACCGGGCTGATACAGTCCGCAGACCGCACCTGCGGGGTCGGCGATCACCGCGTAGCGGCTGCCGCCCATCTTCTTCGGCCCGACGAGGACCTTGCCGCCGAGCTTGCTGCACTTCCGCAGGCTGACCGCGAGGTTGGGCACGATTACGTAAATGATCCACGCGGAAGGGAACGCCGCGTTTACACCACGCTTGTGACAGACGCCGGCGACGGGCTTCTTGCTTTTCGGCGGCGACATCGTGTAATCGCTGTATCCGCCCATGTCCACCGGCGCTGGACGCCATCCGGCGACTGCGGAGTAAAAATCGCGGACGCGGTCCGCGTCGCGGACCGTGAGATCCATCCAACCGATTGAGCCTGGTTTCGTCTGGGATCGAGCCATTGCGTGATCATAGCATTGTCGAAAAGCGCTACAGTCACGCGGCCCCTGAATTGCTTGGTTCATCCTGGGAGGCCCTATGGACCAGGACATTATCGTGTTCTTTCAAGGGGACTTTGTGCCATTACGCGATGCCAAGGTGAGTATTCTCACCCACGCGCTGCACTACGGCACGGGGGTGTTCGAGGGCATCCGCGGCTACTGGGAAGAGGGCCAGGAAGACCTGTTCCTGGTGAGACCGGAGGAGCACTATCAACGGTGGAAGGCGAACTGCGGTATCCTGTTGATAGATCTGCCCTTGCGAGCCAAAGAACTCGTTGATTTGACCATCGAGCTGGTGCGCCGCAACAAGTTCCGATCCAACCTCTACATTCGCCCATTGGCCTACAAATCTGCCGAGCGGATCGGCGTACACCCAGACGAAAAGAGTGAGTTCGCGCTGGTGGCACTGCCGGTTGGTGATTATCTCAACAGTCAGAACGGGATCCATGCTGGCGTGGTCTCCTGGCGGCGCATTCAGGACAACGCCATTCCCGGCCGCGCCAAGATCTGTGGGGCCTATGTGAACAGCGCCCTGGCCAGCGGGGAAGCCCGTCTGAACGGCTACGACGAGGGGATCTTCCTGACCGAGAGCGGCTACGTAGCCGAAGGCGCGGCCTGCAACACGACGACGACGGGCGGTCCGTCGTGCGGTGTGG
>CAYPHP010000885.1:0-910 GCA_964410045.1 uncultured Acidobacteriota bacterium
TACAAGCTGGTTACCAGCGAGGAATCGGATCTCAACCGCGGATTCATTTCCACCAATTCGCCCATCGGTCGTGGCTTGATGGGTAAGGTTGTCGGCGACGTCGTGAAGATTCAGACGCCCGCCGGCGCCCGGGAAATGGAGATCCTGCGGCTGCTCACCATTCACGAACAATGAGCGCAGTCATTCCCGCGGAGCAGCCCCACAAGTCGACCATCACCGAATGGATTGGGCGGGTCCTCGGGGTTGTGCTGCACGCCTTGGTCCGTGGCCTGGCTCTTACCAGGATCCCGCCCAATTACCTGACCTTCCTCGGCCTGGTGGTGAACTCCATTGCGGCCGTAGCCTTCGGTTACGGGCATTTCCAGTGGGCCGCTTTCATCATCTTCCTCGCTGGCATCTTCGACATGACCGACGGCCGTGTCGCGCGCGCTACCAACAGCGTTACCGACTTCGGTGGCTTCTTCGATTCGGTCATCGACCGCTACTCTGACCTCGCCCTGTATTTCGGACTCCTGGTCTACTACGCGCGCGGCAACCGCTTCTTCTACGTGGTGCTCACCGCCCTGGCCATGACCGGATCGGTGATGGTGAGTTATGTTCGCGCCCGCGCCGAGTCCATGATCGGCCAGTGCAAGGCCGGCTTCATGGAGCGCCCCGAGCGGATCGTGCTCCTGATCATTGGTGGCGCGTTCGACCGGATGGCCCCGGTTCTGTGGGTGATCGCGGTCCTCTCCAACATCACCGTGATTCATCGCATCCTCTTCACGCGCCAGGTGTGCCGGGCGCGTGCCGCAGAGCGCTAGGATCAGCGGGCAATGAGCCGGCCTTTCCGCGCCGCGGTTCTGGCGGCCTTCCTCTTGCCCGCTCCCGGTGCCTTCGCGCAGAGTACGAGCGCGGGTTGCGCTCCTCC
>CAYPHP010000885.1:920-1931 GCA_964410045.1 uncultured Acidobacteriota bacterium
CCCGCATGGGAATTATCTTGTGCCCGGATCCCTCGGCGACATCGAGTACAAACGCGGCCTCCTTCTCGATGCCTTCGCGCCCAAGGGCGAGCCGCGTCCCGCCGCGTTGCTCATTCACGGTGGACGTGGGAACCGGCGCGGCTACATCACCCGTCTCTATGAGCAGGCCACGCGTGCGGGATACGCCTGGTTTGCCCCGGACTATGCCGGCGCAGCCGATCTGATCGACGCCGTTCGCTATGTTCGTTGCCCCGGACGCTTTCCCGTCAACCGCAAACTGGTTCTCATCGCCGAGCACCAAGGCGCCTCGGCGGCAATTCATTTGGCCTCCGACCCTCGCGTCAGGGCGGATGGCGTGGTCATCATCGGCGGGCGCTTCCCGCCGGATGCCGCCGCGCCGTCAACTTCCGCGCCCGTGCTGATGATTCACGGCGAGCGCGACGAGCAATGGCCGGCCGCGCAAGCGGAAGCCTGGTGCAAGTCCCTGCCGACCTGCCGGTTCTATCTTCAGCTTGGCTCCCCGAAGGCCCCGGACTGTTTCCAGCGGTGATCATCGCTCATGGTGGCGGATGGGAGGGTGGCGACAAGATCACTTATCCCACGCCCGTCTTCGAACCCCTTGCCAAGGCCGGATTCGCCTGGTTCTCCATTGACTACCGCGCAACCCCGTATGTTCGCAACTCCGAACAGATCGAGGACCTGCGCGACGCTATTCGCTACGTGCGCCGGCACGCCGATCGTTATCTGGTTGATCCGGATCGCATCGGCATCTTCGGCGAATCGGCCAGCGGACAGATGGTCGCCCAGGCCGCCGCCTTACCCTGCGAGGGCTGCGAGGTCCAGGCCGTGGTCTGTTTCTATGGCGTGTTCAAGTTTGAGGCGTCCGACGACCCTCGTCAGCGCGCCCGCAACGATCGGCTCTTCGGTCCTGGTTGGACCGCCGACATCCTGCGCCGTCATTCCCCACTCCACAGCGCGCACTCTGCCATGCCCCCGGTTCTGTTGATGCAG
>CAYPHP010000886.1:0-1919 GCA_964410045.1 uncultured Acidobacteriota bacterium
ATATCGACGGCGCCGCGCGGGACGTGCAGGCGGCCATCATGGCGGCGCGGAGCGAACTGCCCTCGACGCTTCCGAACAGTCCGACGTACCGGAAGATCAATCCGGCCGACGCGCCGATCCTGATCCTCTCGCTGACCTCGGACCTCGTCAGCCGGGGGCGGATGTACGACGTCGCCTCCAGCATTCTTCAGCAGAAACTCTCGCAGATCGACGGGGTGGGGCAGGTCACGGTGGGCGGCGGGTCGCTCCCCGCGATCCGTGTCGATCTGAATCCCACCGCGTTGAACAGCTACGGGATCGGGCTCGGCGACGTCCGCCGGATGCTGAGCAGCACCAACGTGAACCGTCCCAAAGGGCAACTCTCCGACGGGAACCGGACCTGGGAGGTGCGAGCCAACGATCAGCTCCACACGGTGGAGGACTATCTGCCGTTGATCGTGAGCTATCGCGAGGGCCGGGCCGTGCGGCTCTCGGACATCGCGACGGTCGAACAGTCGGTCGAGGATCTGCGGACGAGCGGCGTGGCGAACGGCGTCCCGGCCGTCCTCATTATTATCAACCGGCAGCCGGGCGCCAACATCATCGAGACGGTGGACCGTGTGCGGGCTCTGCTTCCGCAACTGGAGGCGTCGATTCCCGGGAGCATGACGCTGAAGGTCGTGGTGGACCGCACGCCGGTCATTCGCGCGTCGCTGCACGACGTCGAGCGGACGCTGGCGATCTCCGTCTGTCTCGTCATCCTGGTGGTCTTTGTGTTTTTGCGGGATGTCCGGGCCACGCTGATTCCCTGTGTGGCGGTGCCGGTCTCGCTGATCAGCACCTTCGGCGTGATGTATCTCTTCGACTATAGTTTGGACAATCTCTCGCTCATGGCCCTCACGATCGCCACCGGGTTCGTGGTGGACGATGCCATCGTCGTGCTGGAGAACATCAGCCGGTACCGGGAACAGGGCATGGATCCGTTGCAGGCGGCCCTGCGCGGCGCGCGCGAGATTACCTTTACCGTGCTGTCGATGACGATCTCGCTCGTGGCGGTCTTCCTGCCGATCCTCTTCATGGGCGGCATGATGGGGCGCCTGTTCCGGGAGTTCGCCGTCACGTTGTCCGTGGCGATTCTCGTCTCGCTGGTCGTGTCGCTGACGACCACGCCCATGATGTGCGCCCGCGTGCTCACGGCGAAAACCGGCCATACCCACGGGAGATGGTACCGGATCAGCGAACGGTTCTTCGAAGGGTTGCGCGGCGGCTATGCCGGCAGTCTCGGCTGGGTGCTCCGCCATCCGCGCAGCATGCTCGTGGTGACGCTGGCCACGATGGCCTTCAGCATCTATCTCTACACGATCGTGCCCAAGGGCTTCTTTCCCCAGCAGGACACGGGGCGCATGTTCGGGAACATTCAGGCCGCCCAGGACATTTCATTTCAGGCCATGCGGCAGAAGCTCACCGAGGTGGTCGAGATCATCAAGAGCGATCCGGCCGTCGACACCGTCACGGGATTCAGCGGCGGCGGTGTCAGCGGGAATACCAACGCCGGCCGTATGTTCATCTCGCTGAAGCCGCTCGAAGAGCGGGAGCTCAGCGTGGATCAGGTGATCGCCCGGCTGCGTCCCAAGCTGGCCAAGGTGACGGGTGCGCCGACGGTGCTGCAGGCCATTCAGGATCTGCGGATCGGCGGGCGCGCCAGCAGCGCGCAATATCAATACACGCTTCAAAGCGTGGATCTCGCCGAGCTGAACAGCTGGGCGCCCAAGGTCGAGCGGCAGTTACGGACGCTACCGGAAATTACTGACGTGAACAGCGATCAACAGGACAAGGGCCTGCAATCGCTCGTGGTGTTCGACCGCAGCACGGCCTCCCGGCTGGGCCTGAGTCCCCAGCTGATCGACGATACGCTCTACGATGCGTTTGGCCAGCGGCAG
>CAYPHP010000887.1:0-1906 GCA_964410045.1 uncultured Acidobacteriota bacterium
GCCGACGTGGTCCTTGGTTTTGACGACTTGAAGGGTTACCTGGCCAAACGCACGTTCTTTGGCGTGCTGGTGGGCCGCTATGCCAATCGCATTGCCAAGGGCCGCTTCACCCTGAACGGTGTGGAGTACAAGCTGGCCACCAACAACGGCGAGAATTCCTTGCATGGGGGCGCCCGCGGATTCGATATGGCGGTTTGGACCCCCAGGCAGCTCCCCGACGGCGGGTTGGAACTCACTTACCTCTCGAAGGACGGCGAAGAGAATTACCCTGGGAATCTCAAGGTCACCGTCACCTATCACCTGACCGACGCCAACGAGCTGCGGATCGCCTACGCTGCGACCACCGACAAGGATACGGTACTCAACCTGACGAACCACTCGTTCTTCAACCTGAAGGGAGCGGGAACCGGCGACATTCTTGGGCACGAAGTGGTGATCGCGGCGGACCGCTTCACGCCGGTGGACTCAGGACTGATTCCCACCGGAGAGTTGCGTGCGGTTCAAGGCACGCCCTTCGACTTCCGCAAGCCCACGGCGATCGGCGCGCGGATCGGCCAGGACTACGAGCAACTGAAACTGGGCCGCGGCTACGACCATAACTGGGTCCTGAACGGCAAGGCCGGCGCAATGACCCTGGCGGCACGCGTGGTCGAGCCCACCACAGGCCGCGTCCTCGAAGTGCTGACTGACCAGCCCGGCATCCAGTTCTACACCGGCAATTTCCTCGACGGCACGGTGACCGGTAAGGGCGGAAAGGTCTACGCACACCGCACCGGGTTCTGTCTGGAGACCCAGCATTTTCCGGATTCTCCCAACAAGCCGTCTTTCCCGACGACCGTGCTGAAGCCCGGGCAGAAATTCCAGAGCACCACGGTTTACCGTTTTTCGACCGCAAAATAAGGAGTCCGCCATGGATCGGCGCGAGTTCCTGCAAACCTTGGCGGTGACCACCGCCGGAGTCGAATACGTTTCCACTGAAACTGTAGCCCTGGAGGCGGCGTCGCCCGCCGACACCGACGGCCACACGCTGGTCTGCGAGTTCCGCGCCGAGGCCACGGATTGGAAGGTCTACGAAGACCTGCGCACTCGTGAGGGCGCATTGACATTTGTGTCTGCGCGCGGCAAACGGGTCTTCACCAAGCGAGTGGAGGCTACATTCCCGGAAGCCGACCCGCCGTATCTGGGACTGAAGCTTGCGGACATCGGAATGGCGGGACCAGACCTGCTGGCCGATAAGCTGCTCGAGAAGGGCGACCCCGATCCGGAGTCGGTGCGCAGGGCCGCGCCTCCGATGGGATCGGCCACAGGGGGCGCGGCACGGCCGGCGTGGAACACCTTCGTCGGCACCAAGGAATGTTTCGATACCATGCCGGTCTTCCCGGCGGGAAATACTCGGACCTACCGCTCGACACAATATTTCCCAGAGTTGCGCGACCCAGGCTTAGCCCCGAAACGTTGGGAGGGGTTGCTGGGCGGCTGGATGCCCGCGGTCCTGAAGGTCGTGCCCATCTCTGCCACCGTCTACATCGAAATGGTCGTCTTCGGCGACGTGGACGCGCGCGACCAGTTCATCGTCCAGACCTGGCACCGGACCGCCCGTGTCGAGAACGGGAAGATCACCAAGGTCGTCTACGGTTACAGCTATCCGGCTTATCCGCCCGCGCGCCAGGACCCGAAGCCCGAAGACTTTTACCGCGCGCTGCTGCGCTTCGCAGCTTACTGGGAACGTCAGTTGCAGGATTTCGCTCCGGCGACTCTTCCCAACCCTTCCTGGACGGATATGTCGAAGTACGCGTTCGCCAAGGAGTTGATGGTGCGGCCTGGCGGCGTGTATCCCAAGTACGGCGCGGTGGACCGCGATTACTACGGGCCGGAGTATGACGGCTTTCAGGACATTTTCACCAGC
>CAYPHP010000888.1:0-1905 GCA_964410045.1 uncultured Acidobacteriota bacterium
GGGCAGATCATCGGCGACAGCCGCGGCATCCTCAAACTCATCTTCCACCGCGAGAATCTCAAGCTGCTGGCCGTGCACATCCTGGGCGAGGGCGCCACCGAGATCGTCCACATCGGCCAGGCGGTGATGGGCATGGGCGGCACAGTGGAGGACTTCCGCGACGTGGTCTTCAATTACCCCACGCTGGCCGAAGCCTACAAGGTCGCGGCGCTCAACGGCCTGAACAAGCTGTAAGCAACTATGACGCAGATGACCCGCAGGGCCTGGACCGCCGGCATGCTGGCGGCCGGAGTGGCGCACGCTGTCCGCCTCGACGCCCAGCCGGAGCGCACCCAGTGGTTCCGCGAGGCGCGCTTCGGCATGTTCATCCACTTCGGACTCTACGCGCTGCTGGAGCGCGGCGAGTGGGTGATGTATCGCGAGGGCATCCCGGTCGGGGAATACGAGAAGCTCGCCGCGAAGTTCAACCCCGCGCGGACCAGCGCCCGCGATTGGGTGGCGCTGGCGCGCGCCGCCGGACAGCGCTACATCACCATCACCGCCAAGCATCACGACGGCTTTTGCTTGTTCTGCAGCAAGCTCACCGACTACAACATCACCCGCTCGCCGTACGGCCGCGACCTGATCCTGGATCTGGCCGAGGAATGCGAACGGCAGAAAATGCCGCTGTCGTTCTACTACTCGCTGATGGACTGGCATCATCCCGCCTACCGCGCGACCACTGCCTCTCGGTCGCCGGTGAACAAGGAGTTTCGCGACTTCCTGCTGGGCCAGGTCCGCGAGTTGCTCACGAATTACGGTCGCATCGCGGGCATCTGGTTTGACGGCGACTGGGACCACCCTCCCGAGCAGTGGGGTTCGGCGGACCTGCTGGACCTGATCCGCAAGCTCCAGCCGCAGGCCCTGGTGAACAATCGCGCCGGGATCAAGGGTGATTTCACGACGCCCGAGCAAGA
Source organism: uncultured Acidobacteriota bacterium (assembly GCA_964410045.1). Taxonomy (GTDB): domain Bacteria; phylum Acidobacteriota; class Terriglobia; order JAJPHL01; family JAJPHL01; genus CAYPHP01. The sequence continues at coordinate 957 of CAYPHP010000888.1, forward strand.
ACTGGGAGCGAAACCCAAGAAGGGTGACGACACACCGCGCGAAGTGTGCATGACCATCAACGACAACTGGGGCTATTCGAAGCCCGATCAGCGCTACAAGTCTTCCACGGAGCTGATCCAGATGCTGGCGCAGGCCGCCGGGTCAGGATCGAACCTGCTGCTGAACGTGGGACCGATGGGCACCGGCGCGATCCAGCCGGAGATTGTGGAGCGTCTGCGCGCGATCGGCACCTGGCTGGCCAAGAACGGCGAGTCGATCTACGGCACGCAGCCGGCGTTCAAGAACTACTACCACGGCACGGCGTCCACCCAGCGCGGCAACCGGACGTATTTCCACATCTTCAACTGGCAGCCAGGATCGACCCTGCGCATCGATCTGGACGTGCGCGAAACGCCGAAGCGGGTGTTCCTTTTGGAAAGCAGCGAACCCATGCCCTATAAGCGCAACGCCGGCGGCGGGCTGAGCATCGAGTCGGCCCACAAGACGGGCAGCGCCGCGGTGACGGTCATCGTGGTGGAGAGTTGACGCTTTCTTTCAGCGACACCGGCGGGAAGTACGCGCCGCGCGGCGTGCGATGCCACCAGTCCTTGGTGGCCGTCTTTTCCTGAGGAGTGGTAAAGCGGTATTCAAAGAGCCGCGCCCGGACATATTTTGGCGGACGTCCAGGGAACGGATTGTTACGCAGCAGGCGAAGCACGTCCGGCGAGCCTTCGAGCAATCGGATTACGAAGCGGTGGAACCAGGGCGTCCGCTGCGGGCCGGCCAAAGCGGCGAACCACATTTGCCAGTCCAGACGCGGCTGGTGCGGCGCGACCCAGGTCGGCGCGCGCCGCGGATCGCCGGGCTTGTGCGGAAAGTCATAGGCCTGCCACTGCTCGCCGTCGTGGGAGCCCTCTACGATGATCTCCGGACGCGTCGTCGTCATCACCGCGAACAGGCCGTAGCTGT
>CAYPHP010000889.1:0-1904 GCA_964410045.1 uncultured Acidobacteriota bacterium
GCTAGCCGCCGCCTTCTTCCGGCGCCAGCTTGCTGGCGCCGAGGCAAGCCTCGGCGTCCAAGCGGCGGCGAGCCGCCGCACTCCAAGATTACCGGTCGGGTAGGAGGACCAGCAGCGTCTGATCGTCTTTCTTGGGTTCGCCGGCGGTGAAGTTTTCAATATCGCTCATGATGCGGCGGGCGATTTCCTCGGGTGAGGACGTGCCGGCCGCGCGGGCTTCCATCACGCTGCGCACCAACCCCTCGATCCCGAACTGTTCTTCGTTCTTGTTGTCGGCTTCGGCCAATCCGTCGGTGTAGAGCAGGAGCACGTCGCCGGGCCCGACCGTTGCTTCCGATCGCTCGAACGTCACGCCCTCAATCATCCCCAGGACCATGCCGCCTTCCGCCAGTTCCTCCACCGTGCCGTCGGCGCGCACGATCAGCGGCGGGTTATGTCCGGCGTTGATGTACTGCATCTTCCGCGTTTCACCGTCCAGGACGGCCAGGAACATGGTGATGAACATGCGCCCGCCGGCGTAGTTGCGGATCACTTCGTTCATCCGCGCGAACATGCGCTCGAAACTGTGTGTGCCCACCAGCAGCGCGCCCATGGTGGCCTGCATCGTGGACATTAGCAACGCAGCCCCAACGCCCTTGCCGGAGACGTCGGCGATAACCACGCCTAGAGTGTGGTCCGAGACGTTCAGGAAGTCGTAGAAGTCGCCGCCCACCTCGAAACAAGTCTCGGCCAGCGCGGCGATGCGGTAGCGTTGCCAGCGCTCCGGCGCTTTGGGCAGCAGGTTTTGCTGGATCTGCCGCGCCAGATCGATTTCCACCCTGATCCGCTGCTGGTCCACGATCTGGGCGTGCAACTTGGCGTTGTCGAGCGCTACGGCGCAGTGCACCGCCAGCGCCTTCAAGAAGACCTCGTCCACCTCTTCGAAGGTGCCCTTGAGCTTGTTCAAAAGCTGGATGACCCCGATGATCTCGCCGGTCTTGTTGCGGATGGCCGAGGTCAACATGCTGCGGGTGCGGTAACCGGACTTGCTGTCGAACCGCTGGGCAAAGCGCGGGTCGTTGTAGGCGTCTTCAATACGCACGGTCTCGCCGGTCTGGGCCACGCTGCCGGCGATGCCCTCACCGATCTTGACGCGGAAGGCGACTCCGGCGGCTTGCAGGACGCGTCCGCCTTCACCCAGGCTGATGCGCGCCTGCAACTCGCCCGCGTGGTGATCCACCAGCCAGACAGTGCCGCGGTCGGCGGTCAACTGGCGCGTGGCCACCTCCAGGATCAGTTCCAGAAGGTGGTCCAGGTCCAGGGTGGAATTCAAGGTCTGGCTGGCTTCCACCAGCGCGGCCAGGTGTTCCTTCTTAAGGCTGGCCGGATGCTCCTTGGCCTTCTTCGGTGTTTTGGTTGCTTTGGCCATGTAGACCTGAACTCCTGACGCTAGACCATTCCGAAGGCGGAGTCAATGAAGACGGTGTGGTAGCGCGAAGGCAGGAATGCCTGCAATGGTAAGATGTGCGGCACCACCCGTGACCGATATCGGCGATCCACGGACGGCGTTCATCGAAGCGGCTACCTGGCACGGGACCCTGGAGCACGCCGAAGCGATCCTGGCGTCACATCCCGAGGTCGCGAGCTGCGACATCCATACTGCCGCGATCCTTGGCGACGATGCCGCCGTGCGGCGTTTCCTGGCGCTTGATCCGGGCAACGCCACGGCCACCTCCGAGCCTCACGGCGGGAACGCGCTGGTCTACCTGGGGCTCTCGAAGTATCTCCGGCTGGACAAGTCGCGCTCAGACGCTTTCGTGCGCGCGGCCACTGCGCTGCTCGATGCCGGAGCCGATCCCAACTCCGGATTTTGGACCGCGGGCAAGTTCCCGGAGTTCGAGACCGCGCTCTACGGAGCTGCCGGC
>CAYPHP010000890.1:0-1902 GCA_964410045.1 uncultured Acidobacteriota bacterium
TGGCACCAGCAGTCGACCTTCGGCGACATGATGTGGAACAAGAAGAAGTGGGACACGCTCTCTGCAACCCAGAAAGCGCAGGTCACCGCCTCATGTGACAGTGCCGTGCTGCGCGGGCTGGCACTCTCGGAGCATGCCCAGCCCGTCGCCCTCAAGGAAATCCAGTCCAAAGGCGTGGCGCTGAAGACCTGGCCGAAGGAATTCATCGATGCGTATCGCAAGGCCTGGGAGGAAGTCGCGGATGAGCAGACGAAGAAGAGCCCCGAGTTCGCCAAGGCCTGGAGTTCGCTGAAGAAGTTCCGTGACGAGTACGCGGTCTGGCGCGTGCGCGGCTACGTGCGCGAGTAGGACAACCTTCTGCCATAAAAAGAAGCAACCCGGGACCGCGGCTCGCCGCGATCCCGCGGGTGCTGTTGCGCGTCAAGAGGTGAAATCGGAGCACACATGGAATCCTTACTCACAATCAGCAACCGGATCGACTGGATCCTCGAGCGCATCGCACGCGCCGCCGGCTGGCTGTTCGTCGTCCTGACGGTAGTCATCTGCTGGGACATCGTGACCCGCAAGTTCGGATTCCAGATTGCGAACTTCGGTTCGACCCCTATCCAGGAGCTCGAATGGCATCTGCACGGCGTACTGTTCCTTTTCTGGCTGGGTTACGCCTACGTGCGCAACATCCACGTGCGGATTGACATCTTCACCGGACACCTCGACATGCGCAAGCAGGCGCGTCTCGAACTTTTCGGGTTGATCGTCTTCGCGATTCCCTACTGCCTCGTCGCGACCTGGTACGCGTATGGGTTCGCCGAAACCTCGTTCCTGCAACACGAGAGTTCGGACGCGCCTAACGGCCTGTCGCGCCGGTGGATCATCAAGAGTTGCCTCGTCGTCGGACTGCTGTTGCTCGATGCCGCGGTGGCATCGGTTCTGTTTCGCAAGCTGGTGATCCTGTTCGGTCCGCCAACGCTCGTCGAGCGCGCCGTGTCCTCCGCCAGTACCGGCCGATAGGATCCCTGCCATGTACGATTGGATCGGCGCGCACCTCTCAATCCTGATGTTCCTCGTGCTCACGTTCATCATGTTCGTGGGCTATCCCGTGGCTTTCGTGCTTGGCGGCATCGCGCTTGGCTTCGGCGTGCTCGGCATTGCTTTCGACGTATTCCGCGTCCAGCAGTTCTACAGCCTGATCCCCCGGATCTGGGGGCAGGCGGTCCAGAACCAGGCGCTGATCGCGGTACCCATGTTCGTGTTCATGGGCACCCTGCTGGAGCGATCCGGAGTGGCCGACGACCTGTTGCGCGCGTTGCAGGTGCTGACGCGGCGCATTCCGGGCGGACTGGCCATGTCGGTCACGCTGATGGGCACCATCATGGCTGCAACCACCGGCATCGTCGGCGCATCGGTCATCATGCTGAGCCTGATCGCGCTGCCAGCGATGCTCGATGCCGGTTACCAGAAGGAGCTCTCCGTAGGGACGATCGCCTCGGCCGGTACGCTCGGTATCCTGATCCCGCCCAGCATCATGCTCGTGATCATGGGCGACCTGCTGTCGGTGTCGGTGGGAACCTTGTTTACGGCTGCGGTGCTTCCGGGCCTTCTGCTGGCCGTGCTGTACCTTGGCTACCAGACCGTCCTTGCCATGTTCAGGCCCGATCTCGCGCCCCCGTTGAGCAGGCAGGCAGGTCCCCAGTCACGCGGCGAATTCTGGAAGCTGATGCTCAAGAGTTTCCTGCCGCCCACTTTCCTGATCACCGTGGTGCTCGGCTCGATTTTCGGCGGCTTTGCCACGCCGACCGAAGCCGGCGCGGCCGGCAGCGTGGGCGCGATGCTCCTGGCCGCGTGGAACCGGCGTCTGAACCTGAAGATGATGCGCGACGTGATCGAAAGCTCGGCGCTGACCAA
>CAYPHP010000891.1:0-1901 GCA_964410045.1 uncultured Acidobacteriota bacterium
TCAACTATCAGATCGACAAAGAACCGGGTAAGGCCAACAGCATCAATCCTGAGGCGATCGTGCGGCAGGGCGCCTTTTCCTTCACCGTGGGGCGCAATTTCTTCAGCCCGCGGGAGACGACGATCCACCGCCAGCAATACGCGGACACCCTGACGTACATCCGCGGGCGGCATACGTTCAAGGCGGGCGTGGACTTCATTCACGACGACATCCTGAACTACTTCCCCGGAAATTTCTCCGGGAGCTTCACCTTCAACAACCTGCAGAGCTTCGGTTGCAGCCTGCAGAATGTGCCGCTGGTAGCCGCCAGCTGTCCCGGAGCCTCCGCGACCTATACGCAGGCATTCGCCGGCACGGGCACGACCGGGCCGACCACGCGTCCGAACATCTTCGAGAGCAGTTTCTTTCTCCAGGACGATTGGCGCGTACGTTCGAACCTGACCATTAACCTCGGGATCAGGTACGACCTGCAGAAATCGGCTGAGCCGAAAGTGCAGAGCCCGGTGGCAATGGCGGCCGGATACAACACGGCGCAGCTTAATACGGACACCAACAACGTCGGGCCCCGCATCGGGTTTGCCTGGACGCCCTGGCAGGCGCGTAGCCTAGTGGTGCGCGGCGGCTATGGCATCTTCTATGCGCGTACGCCTTCGATCATGGTGGGCACGGCCCACTCCAACAACGGTGTGAACGTAGGGACCTTCACGTTCACCGGCGCAGCGATCCCGTCGTATCCACGGACACTATGCGGCGCGCCGACGGAGACCCCGAATTGCGCCGCACCGGCCGGTGGGGCGTCTTCGCCCCCGAGCATCTACATTTTCAAACCTGGTTATGAGCAGCCCATCATCCACCAGGCCAACCTGGGAACCGAGTTCGCCCTGATGAAGGATGTCTCGTTCGCGATCGGCTATCAGTTCGTGAAGGGCAATCATCTTCAGCGCACGCGCGACGTCAACCTGGGGACACCGGTGGCGGCCACGATCACCGTCGCCGGCACCGGCCAGGTGATCAGCTACCGCCAGTACCCGACGACGCGTCCGGCGACCACGTTGGGCCGGGTCTCGCAGTTCGAAGATACGGCGAATTCTGAGTACCACGGGATGAACCTGCAGTTGACAAAGCGCTTCTCGCACCATTTCCAGGCGCAGTCAGCGTACACATGGGGCAAGGTGATCGACGACGTACCGGATGCGACCTCGGTCGTGCCGTTCGGCAGCGACGACGCCAAGATGGTGTCGGACCCCCTGCTGATCCGCGCTGACCGCGCCGCCGGCGTGAATGACCAGAGGCATCGCTGGGTGAGCAGCCTGGTGTGGACGGTGGATTACGCCAAGAACATGAAGCCCCTGGCCAAGGCGTTCCTGGACGGATGGGAGATCAGCGGCATCTTTACCGCCCAGAGCGGACAACCGTACAGCGGACTGATCAGCTCTGACCTCAACCGCGACAGCAACAGCCGCACGGACCGTCCGGGAAATGAAGGGCGTAACGCATACCGTCTGCCGGCTACCTATAGCCTCGATCCACGGTTCCTCAAGAACATTTCCCTGGTGGAAAACGTCAAGCTGCAGGTGTTCGCGGAAGCGTTCAATTTCCTGAACCACTTCAACGTCTCCAGCGTGCGAACCACCAAGTACGCGGTGAGCGGCGGACAGTTGGTGCTGCAGAGTGCTCCAACCACCCGCTTCGGACTGCCGAACGGCCATAGCGGCGCCCGCATCTTCCAGATGGGAGCGAAGCTTACCTTCTAACCTTGCACCGATGTCAGCTGCGGGGCCCCTGGCCCCGCTTTTTTTTGCTCAAACTGCGATTGCTATAATCATAAGTTCTACCAGTCTTGCGAGAAGCGACTGAAAGGCACCGTGTCACTCGAGCAGAAGATCTACGAATTGCGCCAG
>CAYPHP010000892.1:0-1901 GCA_964410045.1 uncultured Acidobacteriota bacterium
TCTCAGCGATGGCACGGAAGCTGGCCACATCAATCACGGATACGGTGCCGCTGTTGGCCACCCCGCGCTCATCCACCAACGTCGGCGTACCCGAGGAATTCGAAATCCGCTCGCCGGGCACCGACCGCCGCCCTCCCCAATTGGTCACGAAAAGACGATCTCCTCGGGGGGTGATGTCCACGCTCTGCGGGGCCGTGCCTACCGCCACTTCAGCCGTTACCTCGCCACTGTGACTGATTTCGATGCGGCCTACTGTGTTCCGACGGCTCAAGGTCACGTAGAGGTTGGCTCCGGTAGCGTCGAATACCAATCCGGTTGGGACGGAGTTCACCGGCGCTCGCATGAACTCCCATCCATACGTGCCCTTGACGTCTCCGATGACAATCGAGCCTACGCCGCCAGCGCCGACAACGGAGCCCACCACCCATTGACCGTCCGGCGTGAAACTGATTCCTGCAATCGATCCACTGCGTGCGGGGATGAAGTGCAACGTTCCGCCGTCCGGCGAGAAGATCTGGATTCCCCCGGCCAGCAGCACCGCCAGGCGATCACCGTCAGGGCTGATGGCCATGTCGATCGGTCGCCCGGCGAATTCCACTCGCTGGCCGGCTGGATCCAGGAGTTGGTTGCTGGGTACGAGAATCTGGTTCCCGTAACGGGTGCCGACTAACATTTCGCTGGGGTGCGGAGGAGTATCGGTAACCAGAGCCAGCGAAAGGACTCCCAGCAACAGCGTGGCCCATGACCCCAGCCTGTGGCGAACCCTGGAATACCCCGTTGGCTTCAAGGAAGGTAGAACCCGCCGCCAGTCTAGCGCAAGTGGTTCCCGTCCACAATGGCGGTGACGGCTGAAGTACCAGCGATTCGGCCCATCACAAGCCCACACCAAAAATCGGCCATTCTGCGAAAACAATTGCATACGCCCGGCGGCTGTGGGACCCGAAAGCTGTAAGCCGTTGGTTTGAATAGATCCTCGCAGATGCCGCCCAACGGCCTGTGAAATGCTCTGCATCCTATGATGGCGACTTTCTGGGCCGTGAATGGCCGTGTGGGTAGAATCGCATTCCATTCCAAACTGGGCCGCGACTAGGCTAAGATTCCACAGGCATGCATACATCTCACAACCAGGGTGAATCACTCGAGGCCAACCAGCGGTCGGCTCGAAACGGTGTGGCGGGGCTTCCGCCGATAGCGATCTCAGAAGAACTTGAGAGGAGACTTGGTCCGATGAACAGCAAACAGTTTGCGTTCCTGATGGTAACTTTCGCGTTGCTCCTCCCTGTCGCCACCTTCTCGCAAGAGGCGAGAATGCCGGCCACCGACCCCGAAACGTCGCAGGCCCGGGTCGCTGATCCTGGCGGAATCCGAGGCGGTCTGGGTGTGCCTCGGCTAATCAAGTTCGGCGGCGTATTCCGGACGCCTACTGGGGCCGCGCTGACCGGTGTGCATGGAGTCACACTGGCTCTGTACAAGGACCGCCAGGGCGGCGCTCCGCTTTGGCTGGAAAGCCAAAACGTGGAACTGGACGATCAAGGCCGTTACACGATCCTGCTGGGCGCCACCAAGAGTGACGGCGTGCCGCTAGAACTGTTCGCCTCCGATGAACCGCGGTGGCTGGGCGTCCAAATGCAACTGCCGGGCTGGCCGGAAGGGGAGCGAGCGCTGCTGGTCAGCGTGCCCTACGCCATGAAAGCTGCCGAAGCCGAAACGTTGGCGGGATTGCCGCTGTCATCTTTCGTGCTGACGCCGGAAGCGGCCAAGAAAGCCGGCCGTGAGAGCGGCGCCATCGGACTGACCGCAGCCACCAGTCTGCCCTTCGCCGCCGTGTCGGGGACCGGTACCGCGAATCAACTGCCCAAATGGCTGGACGGGGCGGGAACGTTGGGAGACTCCAACGTTAC
>CAYPHP010000893.1:0-1897 GCA_964410045.1 uncultured Acidobacteriota bacterium
GCTGGCAGGTGCAGCCGGCACGCCCCACCATCCAGGGCGCGCTGGCAGACGCGATCGAGCGCATCACCGGGGAGCGGGTTCTGCCCCAAGGCTCCGGCCGTACCGATGCCGGCGTGCACGCCCTAGCACAGGTAGCCACCTTTCAGACTTCTTCAAGTATCCCTTCAGGGAATCTGGTGAAGGCGCTGAACAGCGTCCTTCCAGACTCCGTCCGTGCACTCAGCGTCGAGGATGTCCCCGAGGACTTTCACGCCCGCCGTTCCGCGCGCGCCAAGACTTATGAGTACCGGCTCTACCGGGGAGATATATGTCCGCCCTTCCTGGCGAGATATGTCACCCACCATCCCTATCCGCTCGACGAAGCCGCGATGGCGCAAGCGGCAGGAACGGTCGTGGGCGAGCACGACTTCACCTCTTTTGCCGCTGTCGACCCGGAAAAGGACTTGCCGGAAAGCTCGGAAGAAGCGCGCAGCAACGTGCGCACGGTCTTCGCCTCCGAGTGGAAGCGCCAGGGCGACGATTTGGTCTATAGCATTCGCGGCAACGGCTTCCTGCACCATATGGTCCGCAACCTGGTGGGCACGTTTCTTCTGGTGGGCAAAGGTACTTTCGCGCCGCGGGACATCGCCGGGATCCTGGCGGCCCGCAAGCGCTCCGCCGCCGGGCCCACCGCGCCCGCCGAGGGCCTTTATTTGGTGAATGTGGAATATTGAGCGGTGTATGCTCGGAACGCCATGCCTGAAGTCCTGTTCGCCACCGACCGCAAGCTGCAGGTCACAAATCCTGCGAACGGCGAAGTGTTGTCAGAGATCCCATGCGCTACGGCCGCAGACGTTGCGTCCGCAGTCGCCGCGGCACGCGTCGCTCAGAAGGAATGGGCCGCACTTCCGGTCAGCGAACGCGTGCAGACCCTGCGCCGCTTCCAGCGCGCACTCTATGACCAGAAGGATGAAGTGGCGGCGCTCATCAGCGACGAGGCAGGCAAGCCGCGCGTTGAGGCGCTGCTGACGGAGATTGTCGTCACGCTCGACGCCGTGGACTTCTATGCGCGCGAGGCCCCGCGGATGCTCCGTCCGGAGCGCGTGCCCCATGCGAATCCGGTCATGAAGGCTAAGCGCGGCTGGCTGGTGCGGGAGCCGTACGGAATCGTCGGCATCATCAGCCCGTGGAACTATCCCTTCTCCATCCCCGCCTCGGAAGCCATGGCGGCTCTGGTCACCGGTAATGCCGTCGTCCTCAAGCCCTCCGAGCTAACGCCCTTGTCGGCATTGATGTTGCGAACGCTGATGACCGAAGCAGGACTTCCGGCCGGCCTGCTGCAGGTACTCGGTGGCGACGGCCAGACCGGAGCGGCTCTTGTGGCCTCGGGTCTCGACAAGCTCATCTTCACCGGCAGCGTCGCCACTGGGAAGAAGATCGCGCAAGCGGCCGCCGAAAGACTTCTGCCGTTGGTGCTCGAACTCGGGGGCAAAGACCCCATGGTTGTGCTTGAGGATGCCGACCTCAATATCGCTACGAGCGCTGCTGTTTGGGGCGCTTTCATGAACGCCGGGCAGACATGCCTCTCCGTCGAGCGTTGCTACGTGCAGAAGGACCTCTACGCGGCATTTGTCGAACGTTGCGTGGAGAAGACGAAGAAGCTGCGCGTGGGGCGGGGAAGCGATCCGGAGACCGATGTGGGCCCGCTCATCACCGCGCAGCAGTTGCGCACCGTCGAGGCGCATGTCGAAGACGCGGTCGCCCAGGGTGCCCGAATCCTCACCGGCGGCCACCGCCTCCCAGACCTCGGCCCCAATTTCTATGCCCCGACGGTGCTCGTGGACGTTCACCACGGCATGCGCGTGATGCGGGAGGAGACCTTTGGGCCGCTGCTGCCCATCATGGCCTTCACGACCGA
>CAYPHP010000894.1:0-1106 GCA_964410045.1 uncultured Acidobacteriota bacterium
TGCGGAACTACGCGGAGGCTCATCTGGCCGTGTTGTCCCTCAAGGAGGGGACCTACCGCAAGGTCGTGGAAGGAGCGTCGGACGGACGCTACGTCGACGGCCAGATTGTTTTCATCCGCGGTGGCGACTTACTCAGCGTGCCCTTCGACCTCAACAAACTACAAACAACGGGCGCGCCAGTGATCGTGGAGAAGGGCATCACCGAAGACGCCGGCACGGGAGCGGGCTTCTTTAGCGTGTCGTCCGGCGGGACGTTGGTCTTCGCCGCGGGCGGACTCTTAACCCTGGAACGCATCTTCCAACTTGTGGATCGCACCGGCAAAGCGCATCCTGTGCCGGCGCCGCCGCGAGCCTACAGTTCCCCGCGATTGTCTCCTGACGGACGGCGGATCGTGGCCACGATTTCTGCGCCTTACGACGACATTTGGATCTTCGACATGGAACGCGGAGGACTCAGCCGTTTTGCGATTACCAACCAGGGCGGCTATTACGCCCCGGTTTGGAGTCCCGATGGCAAGTGGATCATGGCCGGCATCACCACGGCAGCGGTAAACCGGCTGATCCGCAAGCCGGCTGGCGGAGGGCCGGAGGAGGCCTGGCGCACGTCGGCCCTACAAGAGTCGCCCAGTTCCTGGTCGCCGGATGGCCGGACGATTGCCTTCCAGCGGACCGATCCGAAAACCAGCGTCGACATCTGGATGTTTTCCCTGGCCGCCGAAGGCAAGAGCGAACCCAAACCGTTTCTCACCACTGCATTCGCGGAAGGCGGCGCGGCGATCTCGCCGGACGGCAAGTGGGTGGCGTACAACTCGAACGAATCGGGCCGCAACGAAGTTTACGTCCGGGCATTCTCCGAGGGCCAGGAACAGTGGCCGGTCTCGACCGACGGCGGCGCCGAACCCCAGTGGGCGCCCAGCGGCCGGGAATTGTTCTTCCTGGCCGGCAACAAGATGATGGCCGTGGACATCGACACGCGCTCCGGCTTCCGGGCGGGCAAACCCCGTGTCTTGTTTGAAGGGGATTACGTGCAGGACCCCGGCCTTTCGAACTACTCAGTAACGCCGGATGGCCAGCGATTCCTGATGATGAAGTCCACGCAAGCGCGC
>CAYPHP010000894.1:1116-1897 GCA_964410045.1 uncultured Acidobacteriota bacterium
TGAGATCCGCATGGTTCTCAACTGGACCGGCGAACTAAAGCGCCGCCGCTGAGCGGCACGGTCATTTCCAAGGCGGTGGTCCGCCCTTCGCGTCCCTGTGCCGGCCGAAATAGTACCAATAGGAGGAGTCGCCAATCACCACTCCTTGATTGGCGGTTACTTTTCCGAAACTTGTGGTCACTTTGAATAATCCGCGTACATGGCGCGTCTGCAGCGACTGCAGGTGTTGAGCCAGTTTCGGAGACTTGATCTCGACGTAATAATCCGGATAGTCGCGGAAGGTCAGCACCACCGGCGGACCGGCCCCGTCCCAGGCCAACTCGTAGGTCCATTGGCGCTCCCGTCCGACAAAGGCGTACAAGATCACCCAGAAGGTCACAAAGACGCCCAGCGCCGCCCAAGTGGTATGCCGGCGGATCAGCACGCCCAGAAGCATGATGAGAAGGCCCAGCCCCATCAAGACCAAGAAGAACGACGTGGGCCAACCACCGGAAAAGTACATCCAGACGTTCAACAGCAGTCCCAGCAGGACCAGGACTCCCCCGAACTGGATCGTGCGGCGGCGCTCGTCGTTCATGCGATGCAGAATGCCAGCTCGCTAGTCGCTGCTCTGACGGATCTTGGCCATGATTTTTCCGGAAAGGTCCACGGGCAGCTCGAACGACTGGCTGTCAGTGACCAGGCGGATGGTCTTGCGCGTGGAGTCTACCAGGACGCGGCAACTTCGGCAGTGCTCAAAGTGGGCTTCCAGGTGGCGGCGCATTTCGGCGGCGCAGTCCTC
>CAYPHP010000895.1:0-1895 GCA_964410045.1 uncultured Acidobacteriota bacterium
AGTCAGGTGCTAATCAGACGGGTGTTCAAGGAGGAGATTCCAATGCGTCAGATACTCGCCGTTTTGATGGCTGTGCTATTGGGTGGAGGTTCGAACATCACCGTAGCCGCTCAGACCACGCCCTCTCTGCAAGAGCAAGTAGCGCAGATCCCCAGCGGCTCCATCGTCAAGGCCAAGCTGAAGAGCAAGGAGACGGTGCAGGGAAGGCTGGGCGAAGTCACCGCCGCCGGGTTCACCGTGCAGGTAACCACCGGCAACCAGATCGAGAACCGTCAGATCGCGTTCGACGAAACCAAGTCCGTGAAGCAGATGGGCAAAAGCAAGACCGGACTCGGGGTGGCCCTGGGCATCATCGGCGGCGTGGCCTTGGCCTTCGGGATCATCGCCGCGGCCCTGGCCCTGGGCGACTCTTAAATTCGCCAGTTAATGCCGATGCGGAAAGTTTGACCCTATTTCCCGCCGCGCGTATAGTCTGATGAACGGGGGTAGTTTTTATGCGCCATACACTCCTCGTTCTTCTCTTTCCCGTCCTAGCTCTTGGACAGATCAATGTCGCCGGAACCTGGCGGTTTACGGCCAGCTCCAGCATTTACGGTGTGGTCTCGACGGGCAACGGAACTCTGACCCAGAGCGGCGGCAGCGTTACCGCCCAGTTTATCTTTAGCGGATCTCCGTGCGCCACGTCGGCGTCGGGGACGGGCACGCTCTCGGGGACCAGCCTGACCATGAACATCAACGAAGGCGGCCAAATCGTCGTTTTCACCGGAACGGTGACTTCCGACGGAAATTCGGCGAGCGGCAACTACCAAGCGCCCCAAGGTGGATGCACCCAGGGCGACTTCGGGACGTTTACCGGCGTGCGCCTGCCGACGATCGGCGCAGGCGGCGTCGTGAATGGCGCAAGTTTTTCTACGCAATCGCCGGCCGCCGGGTCCATTGGCTCGCTGTTCGGGACGGCGCTGGCCTCGGCGACCGCAGCGGCTTCATCCGTGCCGCTGCCGACCACGTTCGGCGGAGTCACCGTGCGGATCAACGGCATTGCGGCGCCTCTCTTTTTCGTTTCCGCCGGACAGATCAACTTCCAGTTTCCCTGGGACCTCACCGGTCTGACGACGGCCACCGCCACCGTGACGGCCCGGGGGCAAACCAGTTCCTCGCAGACGGTCCGGCTGGCATCGGCGGGGCCTGGGATTTTCTCGATTAACTCCCAAGGCACCGGGCAGGGCGCCATTCAAATCGCCAACACTCTGATCTTCGCGGCGCCCGCCGGAAGCATACCCGGCGCAGAAGCGCGTCCGGCCAAACGGGGCGAGTTCCTCACGATCTACTGCACCGGGCTTGGCGACGTCGACCGGCGTCCGGCCAACGGCGCGGGCTCATCTTCGAATCCCGTGTCCAACACCAGGACGGCGCCAACGGTCACGCTCGGCGGCGTACCGGCTACGGTAAGTTTCTCCGGCCTGACTCCGGGCTTCGTGGCGCTCTATCAGGTGAACGTGCAAGTGCCGACAAATGCGCCTTCGGGTGGCGAGGTCCAGGTGGTGGTCACCAGTGGAGGCGTGGCCTCGAACACCGTGACCATCGCTGTGGAATAGGCTAAAATCAAAGACTTGCACGATCGCGAAATCCCGGTCCTTCCCGATGCCGACGTAGCCGCAGAGTTGCGCCGCAGAATGCAGCGCTTGGAGCGCGCCGGCCCCTGGGAGATCGCGCTAGGCGGGGCGGTGGCGGTTGCACTGCTGACCACGCTGATCTGCGCCGTTCAGGAAACCGCGGTCACCATCAACCTGCAGGTTTCCGCATCCGTCTTCTTCGCCGCGTTGGTGCTGCTGTTGCTGCTGGCCTGGCTGGCGCGGGATCGCGCCAAGCACGCGCTGATGGCGGAGTTCCAGGCC
>CAYPHP010000896.1:0-1895 GCA_964410045.1 uncultured Acidobacteriota bacterium
CTTCGCCATGGCCAGCACCAGTTCTCCGCGATCCCGTTTCGCCACCAGCGCCGCCAGGTCGATCCCGCCCTCGGATGCCACTTGTTCCCGCGTGATGTGCGGCGCCAGCTTGGGTTTATCCAACGCACCGACGTCGATGACCAGCACGCGATGACCGCGCTGCTCGATTTGCGCCGCCACAAAACCGTGCTCTTCGCCTTTCGTATCCAGGGTGCCCAGGACTGCGATCGTTGCCATAGGAACAAGAAAACCGTATCAGGAAACATCCCCTCAAGTTAAGAAAAATGTCCTGTCGCGGTTTCCGGCCCCGTGGAGCCAGCTGGCGGACAACCCGTCCAGGGACCATCCGCAAACCGCGCGTTCTTTGTGCCGGAGGACATCAGAGAATCTCGATGCCCCCCCGCTGCCTAATCGAACATTTTCCCGGGATTGAGAATTCCTCGCGGGTCAAGCGCCCGGCGGAATTCGCGCATCACGCGCATCTGGGCATCGCCGGCGAACTTTGGAAGGAAACGTTTCTTGGCCACGCCTACCCCGTGCTCACCCGTAATGGTGCCGCCCAGACGAATCGCTTCGTCGAAGATTTCCTGGAAAGCTTCCTCGATCCGGTGCATTTCTTCCTTGTTCCGTTCATCCGTGAGGAACGTCGGATGAAGATTGCCGTCGCCCATGTGTCCGAAGGTGCCGATTTTCAACCGATGCTTCCGGGCCACGCTTTCCACGAACCGGACCATGCGGGCAAGTTCACTGCGCGGCACGGTGGCGTCTTCCAGGATGGTGGTGGGAGAAAGCCGGGCCAGGGCGCTGAAGGCGCTGCGGCGGGCGGTGGCAAGCTTGGTGGCTTCGGCATCGTCCCGGGCGACCCGCACTTCCCGCGCACCGTTCCGTCGGGCCAGCTCCTCCATCTTGGCCGCCTCATCCGCCACGGCGGCGGGATGACCATCCGTCTCCATGAGCAATAATGCCTCGCAATCCAGCGGCAGGCCCACTTTCGCATAATCCTCCACGCAATGGATGGTGGTGCGGTCCAGGAACTCCAGCGTGCAGGGGATGACCTGCGCCGCGATGATGTCCGAGACCGTTTGCGCCGCCCTGTCCATCGCGTCAAAGGTCGCCACCATTGACCTTTTCGACGCCGGCTTGGGAATGAGCTTCAGCAGCACCTTGGTGATCACACCCAAGGTGCCTTCGGAACCGATGAACAAGTCCTTGAGCGAATAACCCGCGACATCTTTCACGCATTTGTTGCCCGTCCATAACACCTCGCCGTCCGGCAGCACGATTTCGAGTCCCATCACGTAGTTGCGCGTGATGCCATATTTCAAACCGCGCAACCCACCGGAGTTCTCCGCCACGTTCCCTCCAATGGTCGAGATTCGCATGGAACCGGGGTCAGGAGGGTAAAACAAGCCGACCGCGCTGGCCGCGTCGGCCACTTGAACCGTGGTCACACCGGGTTCGACCAGCATGGTGAGATTGGCCTGATCGACCTCGAGAATGGCCTGCATTTTCACGGTGCAGAGCACGATGCCCCCCGTGACCGGCAGACTCCCACCGCTGAGCCCGGTGCCGGACCCCCGCGTGACCACGGGAAGGCCGTTGGTGCTGGCCAGCTTGAGCACAGCCGCCACGTCTTCACGCGAACGCGCGAAGACAACGGCTTCCGGCAACTGGCTCAAGGCCGCCGTGCCGTCGAATGAATACGGAATCAAATCCTCGCGCGCGGTCAGTAGATTCTCGCGCCCGATGATTGCCTGAAGAGCCGTGATCGTTTTCTGTGAAGATGCCGTCATGCCGTTCGGTGCATGGAAATCTCGAAGTGTCTTGGATTCAAGACTATTCAGTGAAGACGGAGCGCCGCCCGTCGCAACCATGCTCCAAAACGCAATCTGCCC
>CAYPHP010000897.1:0-1893 GCA_964410045.1 uncultured Acidobacteriota bacterium
CGCCTTGTCGAGCTGCCGCATCTTCATGTGCTGGTAACCGAGATCGAAGTAATGCGGCTCCAGCGGCTGCAATTCCACCGCGCGTTCGAGATAGCCGACGCCGTCCTTGGCGTTGTCGAGATCGGCTTCCAGGTTGCCGAGCAGGTTGTAGATTTCGCCGGTTTCGCCCTTGGTGAGCAGCGCGGCCAGCACCGAGCGCGCCCGTTCTGGCTTTCCCGTATTGCGATAGGCCAGCGCCAGGTTGTAGCCAGCCAGGTACGAGGTGTTGTCGCGCCGCCAGGCGGTTTCCAGCATCTCGAGCCCGCGTGCGGCCTCGCCGGCGGACACCAGGAGCGCGCCGAGATTGGCGTTGCCGGACACCGAGTCGGGATTGAACTTCAGCGCCCGTTCGAAGTGGGAGCGCGCTTCGGCGTCTTTGCCGAGCGCCTGCGCGGCGCCTCCCAACATCAGTTGAACGTCTTCGCGATCGCGGGCCTTGGCGGGCAGCGTCTGGAGCACCGCGCGCACCTTGTCGGGCTGTCCGAGGGCGGCGCTGGCGAGAGCCAGCATGTAGGCCGGTTCCGGCTCGCCGGGCCGGGCTTTCACCACGCGTTCAAGAAGCGGCTGCGCCTCCTGAAACCGGTTCCGGTTGAGGTAGATTCCGGCCAGGTTGGTGTTGGCGAGGAGGTTCGTCGAATCGAGTTGCAGAGCCTTCCGGTATACGGCGGCCGCTTGCTCTTCACGGCCGATCTGGCCGTAGTGGGTCGCGAGGTTGGCGTAGGCCTGAGCGGAAGGTTTCAGGTTGGCCGCGCGCTCGAAATAGGGCGTGGCGCGCGCCAGTTGACCCTTCACGGAGAGCAGCATGCCCATTGCCATCTGGACGTCCGGCTGGTTGGGGACTGCCTTCAGGAGCTTGGTCAGGATCGGTTCCGCGTCCTTGATGCGCCCGCCTTGGAGATGACCGATGGCGGTCTTGAACTCGGCCTCGAGCACCTGCGCCTCCGCAGACCGCGCCGGAGTTGCGGGGGTCGTCACCTGGGGAACAGGCTGCGCTCCCGGTTGCGGAAGCGACGGATAGGTGGGCAGAGTCGGGGTCTGGGCGGCAAGGACACCACAAGCCCCCGCCAGGATCCAAGCTTGAAACGAAGCTCTCACGGGAAGGTTCTTTCAGAATACCATCCGGCTCACCAGCCGCCAAGTTCCGAACTTCGGGTACCAGGTCCCAGCCGGGTCTTGCCGGTAGCGGCGGGAGGCGGCGGTTCGGTGATGCGAAGAGGGTGGGCCCTCAGAAATACTCCAAAAGTTGCAAACCACTGCACCCAGGACATGGGAGGGTCCTGCGGTTGTCACTCAAGCATCTTATTATCAATTGCTTAGGCTGAGGTCTGGCGCTTCGATCTTTGGTCCCTGGATTGCTGCTAAATGGGCGGACTGGTATAGTAATGCAGTCCGGTCTAAAGAGTACTATGCTGACTGCCTACAAAAAAACTATCCTGGTAACACTTGCGGTCTTGGCGCCCTGCGCGGCTTGGGCGACTTCGGTCCACACCGTCAACATCAATCCGACCGGTACCCACAACCTCAGCCTCGCCACGAACGTCGACCCTAACGTGCTGCGGTTCCTGAGTCCAATGCCGAATCCGGATTGCTCCGGGGGTGATGTGTTGACCGGCTCGGGTGGCCAGCAGTATTGCATGGACACGCAGTCGGGAATGGCCCCGACCCTTCAGGTGAACCAACTGCCGAACGGCGGCGGGATCACCGGGAACATTGACGTTTACGACAAGAATCCCGGCGGGAACATGGTTGGCCTACTGCTTCAGGCCACTTTTAACCCTGCCAACATGGGTACCTTCAACACCACCACGCCCTTCTGGGTGGGCAGCTTCGGGAACGATGCACCGGAGTTCGACG
>CAYPHP010000898.1:0-1884 GCA_964410045.1 uncultured Acidobacteriota bacterium
AAGGCGATGCCGGTGCGCCAGGCGGCGTTCACCGCGTGATGAAACGTGCCGTCGCCACCCAGCACGGCAAGAGCGGCATAGCCATCCGCACAAGCTGACGCAGCAAGTTCGCAAACGTGCCGTGTGCTGCGCGACTCGACGAACGCCGCGTCCATTGCATGCTTGCGGAGCAGCGCTTGCACATGTGGCCGCGCGCGCGTTGCCGCGCCACCACCTGCCGCCGGAGGCTGCAGAAATACCTTGCGGGCTACGATTCGGAGCGGGCCGGGAAACTGGATAGCGATAGAAACGGGCAAACAGCAGATTCCTTGCCGTCCCGACTTCGTCGGAACGGCGGTGATGGGATGACGAAAGCGGCTCCGTTGAGAGCCCGAGTAAACTTGAGTTTGTCGAAAAACCAAGGCTCGGGGGAAAGGAGCCGCGATGAAGATTATAGGATGTGATTTTCACCCGAGCTATCAGCAAGTCGCGTGGATCGATCTGGGGAGCGGAGAGCAGGGCGAAGGCCGGCTGGGACACGAGAACGGAGAGGCGCAGCGGTTTTACCAGTCGTTGCCGGGGCCGGTGCGGGTGGGCCTGGAAGCGATGGGCAGCACGTTGTGGTTCGAGCGGCTGTTGCAGAGCCTGGGTCACGAGTTGTGGATCGGCGATGCGGCGCGGATTCGTTCGCTGGTGGTGCGGCGGCAGAAGACCGACCGGCGAGACGCGCAGCATATTCTCGAGTTACTGGTGAGCGATCGCTTTCCGCGGCTGTGGGTGCCGTCGCTGGAGTGGCGCGACACGCGGCAGTTGCTGGTGCATCGCCACAAACAGGTGCGGTTGCGCGCGCAGGTGAAAACCCAGTTGCAACACCTGGCGCTGAACCAGGGCGTACGGCGGAAACAGAAGTTGTGGACGGCGGCCGGACGGCAAGAGTTGCAAGGGTTGCCGCTGAGCGGCTGGACCGCGGTGCGCCGGGAAGACTTGCTGCGGCTGCTGGATCAGTTCAACGCGCGCATCGCGGAGTTGGATGCGGCGTTGCACACGGTGGCGGCGCAGCATCCGGCGGCGCAGTTGTTGCAGACGCATCCGGGCGTAGGGCCGGTGGTGAGTGTGGCCTTTGTGCTGACGGTGGGTCCGTGGCAGCGCTTTCGCAACGCCAAGGCCGTGGCCAGCTATCTGGGACTGAACCCGCGCGAGCACTCTTCGGGCGGGCGGCAGAAGCTGGGAGCCATCAGCAAGCAAGGCAACACGCTCCTGCGCAGTTTGCTGGTGGAAGCATCGCTGACCGCCGTGCGCAAGGATCGCGAGTTGCGGCGCGCCTATCGGCGGCTGGCGGCCCGCAAGCACACGGCGCTGGCGCGGGTGATGGTAGCGCGCAAGTTGGCGGTGCGGTTGTATTGGATGCTGCGCGAGAATCGGCCGTACGCGCCGCGTCCGGTGGTGGCTATGCCGGAGGGCCCGAGTCATTCCGTGGTCGCGGTATGAGACCGAGGCGGTGAGTGGGCATCCGGCCTCCCGGGATCGCGCGGGGAGTTCGATTCGACCGTCATGGTCGCTGTACGCGACCGAATAGATGGATGGTGGCGCCAACGGCGACCACCGCGAGACGTTAGGAACCGAGCCATGGTTTTTCGACCAAAGAAAAAGACCCTGGGAAGAAAAAGAAAAACACCGGCGGCGCGCGGTTCTGCGACGTGGCCCGTTCCGGCGAAGTGTTCCCAAAAAGCGCTTGACCGAGCAGTCTTCGTCATAGACGGAATGACAACGATTGGGGTTTTGCAACCAGTTCTGGATGGATTTGCCCTTTGAAGCCCAATCGCTATCCTGAGTAGCCTAAACGGCGGAACATGTTCGCAGTGCAAGCGGAAAATTGAGAACATTAAGCCGGAACATGTTCCGGCT
>CAYPHP010000899.1:0-1880 GCA_964410045.1 uncultured Acidobacteriota bacterium
CAGCACCGCGGTTTCCGGCAACTGCGACTGGATGTAGATGTGGCTGACTTCCGGGTCGATGCCTGCGGCGAGGTAGTCGAGGACGATGGACTCGATGCGTTCGGGAAGCTCGCGCGCCTCTTCCGGTTTGGTGGTGAGCGTGTGGTAGTCGGCCACCAGCACACACAGATCGTAAGCGCGCTGGAGCTTGACGCGATTCGCCAGACTGCCCACGTAGTGTCCGAGGTGCAGCTTGCCGGTGGGCCGGTCGCCGGTGAGGATCCGCTGCTTCATAGGAAAGGGGTAAGTATATCGCGGCGTCAGGCCGGCCGAGGGCGCCTCAATTCTGAGAGGCGTCGGTGCGACCGAGGTAACACTGGCGATTCGCCGCACGAACCGCTTCCAGTACAGCCATGACCGTCAAGTAGCGTACGACTACACACAAGGTTGTGTAGAATGTCACACAGGTCATCCTATGCCTACCAACCTCGACTTGAATGACAGACTCATAGCGGAGGCTCAGAAGCTCGGGGGCCATCGCACAAAGAAAGATGCGGTGAACGCTGCGCTGGGTGAGTACGTGAAGGTGCGACGCCAGCTTCGAATTCTCAAACTGTTTGGAACCGTCGACTTTGATCCGCACTACGACTATAAGGCGGCCCGCCGGAGAAAGGCGTGAGAGTTCTGGTCGACACGCCCGTGTGGTCCCTTGCCTTGCGCCGCAAGAGTGGCGTGCTCAGCCCCACCGAAGAATCGTGCCGCCGGCGTTTGACGTCTCTCATCGCCGATGGCCGCGTAGAGATTGTCGGCATCGTCCGGCAGGAGATACTCTCCGGGATACGTGAGGGAGCTCGTTTTCAGATCGTTCGCGATCACCTGCGTGATTTCCAGGACGAGCAACTCACTTCCGAGGACCACGAGCTGGCGGCTGCGATGTTTAACCAGTGCCAGAAGAGAGGAGTCGCAGCGCCAGCTATCGACTTGCTCCTCTGTGCGGTCGCAGTGCGAAGGGGCTGGGAGATCTTTACGCTTGATTCGGATTTCTCCAGATACGCCAGGCTGTTGGCAATCACCCTCCATGTCCTGTAGCGCCGACGAGGGCATTCGTTCCAAGTCCCAGGCCCCCGGCGAGGTTGACCCCCCATCATCAACTGATGCAGAATCCACAGGTCGCCGCTTGATTCGCTCGCAGGAGGTACTCATGACCCGCCGCCTCTTCTCCCTGACCGTGATGTTTCTGACCTGCGGCCTGCCGCTCGCCGCCGCCGATGAGACGAAGCCCGCGGCTGTGCTCACTGCCGCGGACGTCTTCAACATGGAGTTGGCCACGCAACCGCAGATCTCGCCGGACGGACGGCGGATCGTCTACGTCCGGCAGTACGCCGACATCATGGCCGACCGGCGGCGGTCGAACCTCTGGATCATCAACCAGGACGGCAGCGACAACCGCCCGCTGACCACCGGCCCTTTCAGCGACACGTCACCGCGCTGGTCGCCGGACGGCGCGCAGATCGCGTTCATTTCCGACCGCGACGGGACCACGCAGGTCCAACGGCTGTGGCTCGACTCGGGACAGATGACCCGCGTCACCAGCATGGAGACCGCGCCCGCCGGAATCGCCTGGTCGCCGGATGGCAAGTGGATTTCCTTCAACGCGCTGGTTCCGGAGAAGCCGCGCTCCATCATCACCATGCCCACACCTCCATCCGGAGCGCGCTGGGCGGAACCGGCGCGCGTCATCGACAAGCTGGTGTATCGCTTCAACGGTCCCGGCTACCTGCGGCCCGGCCACTGGCACCTGTTCGTGGTTCCTTCCGACGGCGGAACGGCGCGCCAGATTTCGAGCGGCAACTTCCAGCACGGCGGCCCCGCGGTGCGCGCCAGCGACGCGGTGTGGACGC
>CAYPHP010000900.1:0-1878 GCA_964410045.1 uncultured Acidobacteriota bacterium
CAGGCTGCCGCCGGAGTCCTGTTCCTCGACGCGCACCAGGCGGCCGAGCGAATCGACCGAAGGCACCACGACCACCCAGAGGGCTGAATTATCTTCACTGTGCTCGGTTAGGCCTTCGGTCGGGGCGAGGCCTAGGAACCTGGGTTCCTCGATTCGGAGGCGGAGGGTCAGTCACGATGTAGATGTGTCGCCCCTGGAAGTCGGCCGATACCCTGGTTATTGGGTAGGTTTCTCTAATCTCTCCCGAAAGCCCGAAGTGAAATGTCATCGTAATCTCACTCTCACTTCCGGTGGGGGAATAGCGCCACCGCTTGGCTGCTTGGCTCGCATTCTCTTCCAAGAGTTTCGGAGCCTCGCCAGTGACGCTGGTTTCCTTGACGAGACCATCTGGTCCGATCAGCATGCGCAGATGAACCACGCCGGTTTGTCGCATCATGCGGGCGACGTTGGAATACAAGGGCGCCACAAAGAACTCGATTGTCTGCCCAAATGCCGGAGCACCTGCCAGCCCCATGGCGACTGAAAGAAGCCAAGCCGCGGGTAGTCTCACTTGCACTTCTCCTTAAGCTTGTCATTGAAGTTCTTCGACGCACTTCCGGAAGTGCTGGCGCCTGCCGCCTTTGCCAGGTCCACGTCCCCAAAAGCGAACACCAAGTGCAGGCCCTCGTGTAGGGCCGTCTGCGCCTGTGACGCTAGGCTCTCACCGAAGAATTCCTGGTAGAAATCGATGCGGTGATTACCCTCACCACCGACGTTGTAGAACGCTTCCGCCAAGACGATAAGATCCCCACTCGCTTTGCTTCGTCCGGTGTCAACCCAATCGGCCCCCCGAATCGCGGAGGTTAATCCTCCAACCGTAAGTTGATCAAACACAGCCTGTTCCCCGGTGGAAAGGTCCGAGCGGCTCTCCTTCCCTGCAATTGCCAGAAACGCCTTCTGCATGGTCTCGACCAGAAACTTCGCGCAATCGCTTTTCTCAGCCAGTCGGCTCGCCTCGGATTCGATCCCAGTTCTTCGCCGCTCAAGTCGGGTGGCGCGGTGTGGGCTCGGATTTGCCTCTTCTGCACCACCTCCACCGCCAAAGCCCTTAATGGAATGACACTCCCGAGTTATGAGCTCCAGCCTGTAGCCGACGACCCCGTAGTCGGGGTAAGCGATAAAGAAGCGACCGAGCGTTGTGATGTCCGTCAGGCAGTAGCTTGTCCAGTCCAGACCGGCAGGGTCCACGTGATTCACCGGGTCATTCCCAGCGTACGCGTACCGGTTCCATGTCTCGGAAGCCGCCGGCGTGGCGCTACCCGAGTAAGGGTCGGGATTCACGAACCGCCCGAGGCCCGACGAGGCGTAGCGGTTCACGTAATCAAGGTCCGTGCCGGTGTCGCGGTAGAGCCCCGCGAACTTGTGGCGGTCGTTGGCCGTGCCGGTGATCTCTTCGCCGTACGGATAATAGTGGCTCCAGGAGCCGTTCGAGTAGCGCACGTCGCCGCGCCGATCCGTCCACTGGCCGACGCGTTGGCCCGCGAAGTACTCGATGATCCTGGTGGGCGGCGTGTACGTGGTGGGGTTGTCGTATTCGGCCAGCAACTGGCCGGTGACGCTCGAGTAGAAGTACACCCGCCTCGTCCCGCCGGCCAGCACCTGCTCCACGCGCCGCCCATTGGCGTCGTACTTAGCCGTGGTCGTGCCCACGCCGCTGATCCCGATGGTTACCGCGCGGTCGAACACATCATAAGCGAGCGACTTCGCGGGCTGGCCGTTGAGAGAAGGGATGGCCGTGGTGTTCCCGTTGTTGTCGTAGCTGAAGCCCGAGGTCGTGATCCGGTTCGTCGACTCGTTGAACGTGAGCGACATCTGCGGCGGCGCGCCCAGCGTGGCGGT
>CAYPHP010000901.1:0-1870 GCA_964410045.1 uncultured Acidobacteriota bacterium
GCTGGCGGGGCGCATGTTGCCGCATGATCTGCGGATCGCTGTGACACCGGGCGCAAAGCCGGGGAATCTCCTGGCGCGCGATTTTGCCGCGAAAGCCCTTGGCCCGGCTCATCGCGCCCAGCATGTCGTCGTTGGAGGGATCTCCGCCGTGGCACTGGGCGCAGCCGAATCCGCTGGCGGCGTGGATATCGGCCTTGTACAGCGCGGCGGGTGAGCGCGGGCTGGAGTCCATGGCAGAGTGGCAGTCGAAACAGGAGTCCTTTCCGGCGGCCTGCGCCGGAACCGCCAACAATGCCAACAGTAGAATCAGGCCGGTTGGTCTCATTTGAGGTATCCCAACACCGTGAACACGGTCAGATAGGCCGCCATAAACAGGCCCGCGCCCACCACCACGCGGGTGCGCTCATTGCCGTCGCGCTGTACACCCCAGAAGGGCAGCGCGATCCAGGCCAGCGCCAGCACGCCGAATCCCAACAGCCCCAGAATCTCTCCCTCCATCCCCAGGACGTGGCCGGGAAGCAGTTTGAGAGTGTAGAACTGCGCCAGGAAGTACCACTCGGGACGGATTCCTTCGGGCGCCGGCGCGAACGGATCGGCCTTGACGCCCAGCTCCCAGGGGAAGATGGCCGCCAGCGCGCCGAGCACGCCGACGGCGCAGTACCACACCATCAACTCGCGGAGGAAGAAGTTCGGGAAGAAGCGGAGCGTGCGGACCACTTGTCCCGCCAGCCGGCGCGGAACACTCATGCCGTGCTTTTGGATGAGCCACAGGTGCAGGGCCAGGAGCAGTATCGCGGCCAGCGGGAGCAGCATCACGTGGAAAGCAAAGAAGCGGGTCAGCGTCGCGGCTCCCACGTCCTCGCCGCCGCGCAGGAACTTGCCGAGGAACGGTCCCAGGCCCGGCACGCTGGCGGCTACGTCGCTGCCCACCTTGGTGGCGAAGTACGAGATGGTGTTCCAGGGCAACAGGTAACCGCTGAAGCCGAAACCCATCATCAATCCCAGCAGGCCAATGCCGCTCAGCCAGGTGACTTCGCGGGGCGGCCGGTAGGCGTGCGTGAAGACCACGCTGAACATGTGAACGAAGGCCGTGAAGATCAGCAGGTTGGCCGACCAACTGTGAATCGAGCGGATCAGCCAGCCGAACTCCACCCGGGTCATGATGAAGCGGACGCTATCGAACGCCTCCGCCACCGTCGGTCGGTAGTAGAGCATCAGGAGCAGCCCGGTGGCGATCTGGATCACAAACAGGAACAGCGTGATTCCGCCGAAGTAATACCAGATGGTGGCGGAGTGCACCGGCACCACCTTGTGCCGGAGGACGTCGCGGACCACCTCCAGTCCCATGCGGGTGTCGAGCCACGAGTTGATTGCAGTCAGGCGTTGAGAGGCGGACAAGGCGGCGGTCCTCCGGTCAGGCGCGGCGAGCCACAAAAACCTCCTCGCCCTTCACGTGCACCGCGAATTCGTCCAGGGGGCGGGGGGGCGGTCCAGCGACCACTCTTCCGTTCAGGTCGTAAATCCCGTTGTGGCAGGCGCACACCATTTCGTGCCGCCCCGGCTGATACTGCACGGTGCAGTTGAGGTGCGTACAAACCGCCGAGAATGCTTTCCAGTCGGTCTCCGTCGTCCGGATCAGCATCACCGGCTTGTTGCCGAACTTGACGATGGTGCCGGAATTGAGTTTGAAATCCTGGACTCTGCCGGCGACGATCTGCTCGACCGGCGCTTCCACGCTCGGTGGAGGTTGGAGAAAGCGAAGCACCGGATAGAGGAACGAGGCCAGCGGCGCCAGGATCCCGCCGCCCAGGAAGGCGGACATGAGAAAACGGCGCTGAGGGTCAGGGGAAATCGGCTGCGGGCGGGCGTC
>CAYPHP010000902.1:0-1863 GCA_964410045.1 uncultured Acidobacteriota bacterium
ATCGCCGGCATGATCGCCTTCCAGGGTTACGACGGATTCATGTACTCGGTCGGCTGGCTGGTGGCCTACTTGACCGTGCTGCTGATCGTGGCCGAACCGCTCCGCAACACCGGGAAATACACAATGGCCGACGTCCTAGCGTACCGTCTGCGCCCCAGGCCGGTGCGGGCCATGGCCGCTCTGAGCACCCTGACGGTCAGCACTTTCTACATGATCGCCCAGATGGTCGGGGCGGGCACGCTGGTAGCTCTGTTGCTCAAGGGATCGGGGATTACCTTCAACGTGGCGGTCACCGCGGTGGGTCTGTTGATGGTGGCCTACGTGGTGTTCGGCGGGATGCTGGCAACCACGTGGGTCCAGATCATCAAGGCGATTCTGCTGATGAGCGGAACCATCCTCCTCAGCGGGCTGGTCCTCGGGCATTTTGATTTCAGCCTGGCCAAATTCTTCGACGCCATCACCCACGTCGAGGATGGCGGCAAGATCGTGAACTTCCTGCAACCCGGCCTGCGGTACAAGCCACCCTATGGCGCACTGGACTTGATCTCCCTGGGGCTGGCGCTGATCTTCGGAACCGCGGGACTGCCGCATATCCTTGTCCGCTTCTACACTGTGCCCGACGCCAAAACCGCTCGCGTGAGCGTGGTATGGGCGATGGCCATCATCGGCAGCTTCTACGTCATGACCACGTTCCTCGGTTTCGGCGCGGCCACCATCGTGGGCAAAAGCTTCATCGCCGCCAACGGCGGAATCAACATGAGCGCGCCGCTGTTGGCGCAGAAGCTGGTCGGCGACGTCTTCTTCGCGTTCATCTCGGCGATCGCCTTCGCCACCATCCTGGCCGTCGTTGCCGGCCTGACCATCAGCGCCTCCACATCCTTCGCCCACGATCTCTATAGCAACGTGATTCGCCACAAGGAAGCGCCCGACCCGCAGCAGGAGGTTCGCGTCGCGCGGATCACCGCGTTTGTGGTCGGCGCGGTTTCCATCGCCGCAGCGATCATCCTGGGTCCTACGTTCAATGTCGCTTTTCTGGTCGGCCTGGCGTTCGCGATTGCCGCTTCGGCGAATCTGCCGGTGATTGTACTTTCCATCCTCTGGCGGCGTTTCACGACGGAAGGCGCGGTGGCCGGACTGGCTACCGGCCTGCTCAGTTCGCTGGTCTTGATCGTGATCAGCCCCAGCATCATGGGCGTGGACGGACCCGGCGTCGCGGCGTCGGCGCGGCACCTGATCCAGAGACCGCCTATCTTCCCGCTGGAGAATCCCGGAATCGTCAGTATCCCGCTGGGCTTCCTGGGCGCCATTGCCGGGACGCTGTTGAGTCGCGTTGAGCCGGACTCGCATGCGAAGTTCGCGGAGTTGGAAGTGCGCGCCAACACTGGGCTGGGCTCGGAGAAGGCTTCGGCGCATTAGAGCGGTGGCCCGCCTTCATGTGTTACATTAAGCTTTAATGGCGTCGGAGATCCCGGACAAACTGTATTTCCGCATCGGCGAAGTGAGCCGGCTGACGCGGACTCCGCAGTACGTCCTGCGCTTCTGGGAAACCCAGTTTCCCATGCTCAAACCCAAGAAGGGCTCCACCGGGCAGCGCATGTTTCGCCGCAAGGAAGTGGAGTTGGTGCTGGAAATCAAGAAGCTGCTTTACGAGGAAGGATTCACGATCGAGGGGGCGCGCAAGACGCTGAACAAGGAAGCCCGCCAGCACGCGCTGCCTTTTCAGAACCCCAAGCGCGAGGCCCTGCACAGCATCAGCCGGCAATTGAAAGAACTGCTCAAGATTCTGGACCACAAGTAAGATGCACATACTTCTGACCAACGACGATGGGATCGCCGCCGAAGGACTGCGCGCGCTGGAGACGG